>DCGF01000112.1:0-800 GCA_002314555.1 Ruminococcaceae bacterium UBA1785
GGACTTCTCACTTCAGTGCGTTGCAGTCGAAGGTGAGATATCTAATTTCAAAGCTCATTCTTCAGGACATTGGTACTTAACTTTAAAGGATGATACCTCATCCATTAAAGCGGTTATGTTCAGAGGACAAAACGAGCGAATGAAATATAAGTTTGTTCCTGAAAACGGCATGAAAGTCTTAGCGGTTGGCCGTGTCTCGGTTTATGAGAGAGATGGTACTTACCAGCTTTATATAAACGACATGATGCCTGAAGGCTCCGGCGCTTTAAGCGTAGCTTTTGAGCAGCTTCGTGAAAAGCTGGAAAAGGAGGGACTCTTTAGAGAGGATCATAAGAAACCTCTTCCTAAGTTTCCTAGAACCGTAGGTGTTGTAACAGCAGAGACTGGCGCAGCTTTTCAAGACATATGTAAAGTCTTAAAGCGCCGTTGGCCAGGTGCTAAGGTCATTCTCAGTCCATCACTCGTTCAGGGTGCAGATGCTCCTGCGTCTATAATATCAGCACTCACTAAACTCGATGAGAGTGGTGCTGCAGACGTAATTATTGTCGGACGCGGCGGTGGTTCTGCTGAGGACCTTTGGTGCTTTAATGATGAAGGCCTAGCACGTGCCATCTACGCATGTAACACACCTGTTATCTCAGGCGTGGGCCACGAGCCAGACGTCACAATCGCGGATTACGTCGCTGACCGCCGCGCACCTACACCTTCTGCAGCAGCAGAAATTGCTGTTCCAGATCGAACTGCTGAACTTGAGCACCTAAGACAGCTGATGTCAAAACCTGTTATGCAGGGACCTATAG
>DCGF01000112.1:812-4139 GCA_002314555.1 Ruminococcaceae bacterium UBA1785
GCTTTGATTAATGAGCGTAGGCTTATGCTCGACTCAGTGATAGATAGGATTAGCTTAAGGGCTAACAGAAAGGTCTCGGACGAGCGTAATCGCCTAACGGTGCTGATTAGTAAGCTTGATGCTTATTCGCCACTTAAAGTTCTCTCACGTGGCTACAGCATAACTGAGGGACCAAACGGTGTAGTTAAGTCAGTAAGTGACGTAAAACCAAACGATAAGATAAACATCAAACTCTCTGATGGCACTATAAGTGCGGAGGTAATATAAATGCCAGAACTTACATACGAACAAGCTATGTTAAAGCTTGAAGAGATTGTTTCAAAGCTCGAAAGCGGTGAACTTGGACTTGACGAGTCGCTCAAACTCTTTGAAGAGGGAACAAAACTTGCTGCTCTCTGTAATAAGGCTTTAAACGACGCAGAACAAAAGATATTTAAATTAAACGGGGAAGAGGTTGAAGAAATCAATGCTGAGTGATAATGCAAAAAGACATTTTGAGTCTTCTATCAACCTCATCGATGCCACATTAAAAGATTATTTGTGCATTAAGAACGTACCTTATCAGGTTGTTGCTGATGCTATGGAATACAGTGTTGAGATAGGTGGAAAGAGAATAAGACCTATACTTGTTCTTGAATTCTGTAAGGCATGTGGTGGTGATATTATTGATGCACTTCCTTTTGCTGCAGCACTTGAACTTATCCACACATATTCACTTGTCCATGATGATCTTCCTTGTATGGATAACGACACATTACGTCGTGGAAAAGAATCAACTTGGAAAAAGTATGGTGAGACTTATGGCGTTCTCTCAGGAGATGCTCTTTTAACATATGCTTTCCAAATTGCATCAAATGCAGGTGTTCCAGATCACACTACTGTTATGTGCACACGTCTTCTAGCTAACTATTCTGGAATCTACGGAATGATTGGTGGACAGACACTTGATATTATAAATGAGAATTCTACTTCTCTCACTATTGATGAATTAAGAGAAACTGAGAGACTTAAAACTGGTGCGCTCATCCGTTGCGCCTGTGAAATGGGATGCGCTGTCGGTGGCGCTTCAAAAGAACAGTTTGAAGCTGCAAAAGTTTATGCTGAGAATCTTGGCCTCGCATTCCAAATTATAGATGATATCTTAGATGTAACTGGTGACGAAACTATCCTTGGTAAAGAAATCGGACAGGATGTTCAAAACGGTAAAATCACTTACGTTACACTTCTTGGAATAGATGGTGCAGAAGAACTAGCAAAAGAATATACGCTTAAAGCACTCGATGCACTTTCGGCATTTGATAATGCAGAATATTTGATTGAAGGCACAAAGTATTTGCTCGATAGAAACAAATAATTAGAGGTTTAAAATGGCTTATAACTTTTTGGAAAAAGTGAATAATAATCCATCTGCTATAAAAGAGATGACATATGCAAATCTAGATGCTTTGGCTATGGATGTCAGAGAAAAGCTTATAGATACAGTGTCGAAAACTGGTGGACATTTAGCTTCAAATCTCGGCGTAGTTGAACTCACTATTGCTATGCATAAAGTATTTGATTCACCTAAGGATTCCTTTGTCTTCGATGTTGGTCATCAGGTTTATACACATAAGCTTTTAACAGGAAGATACGAAAACTTTGATACTCTTCGCCAAAACGGTGGTATCTCAGGTTTCCCAAACCCGGAGGAGTCTCTGCATGACACTTTCGCATCAGGACATTCTGGTGCGTCGATATCATCTGCTTTTGGACTTGCCACTGCAAAGGAACTAAGTGGGGACAACTCATATACTGTTGCTGTAATCGGCGACGGTTCTTTTACCGGTGGTCTTGTATATGAGGCTCTTAATAATGCTGGCAGAAGTAATGCCAAACTTATTGTCATATTAAACGATAATGAGATGTCTATCTCATCTCCTGTAGGATCTTTTGCTAAGTACCTCGCTGCTATAAGAACTAACAGGGAGTACTACAAAGCAAAAGAGATGATTACTGACACTTTGGAACTTGTTCCAGGTGGTGAGGTTTTATATGAAGGTCTTTCTAGAGTAAAGAAAACCATGAAAGAAAGACTTTATAACCAAAGTAATTTCTTTGAGGATTTAGGATTTAAATATTTAGGTCCTATTGACGGTCATAGCATTAAAGCTCTTTGCCGAGCACTTGAAGGTGCAAAGGAAATTGATGGACCAGTTCTTCTTCATATCCAAACCGTTAAGGGAATGGGATATGAGCCGGCTGAACTTAAGCCAGATCAATTCCACGGCATCTCTAGATTTAATGTTTTAACTGGTGAACCTATTGCCATGCCAGGTAAAAAGAATTATTCAGATACATTCGGAGAGATCCTCTGTGAAATAGCAAAAGATGATAAGACCATCTGTGCTATTACAGCTGCTATGTCTCTCGGTACTGGACTCTGTGATTTTGCTACTCGTTATCCATCAAGGTTCTTTGATGTAGGTATTGCAGAAGAACACGCAGTAACATTTGCAGGTGGACTTGCCAAAGGCGGAAAGACTCCTGTGTTTGCTGTCTATTCAACTTTCCTTCAGCGTGCATATGACGAACTTGTACATGATGTTGCTATGCAGAGTGACAAAGTCGTTTTAGCAGTTGATAGAGCTGGATTTGTAGGTGAGGATGGAAGAAGTCATCAGGGAATGCTTGATGTCGCTTTCCTTAGAACAATCCCTGACACTATAATCTACAGCCCAAGTTCATATGAGGAACTCGATATAGATTTACATAAGGCTATCTACGAAGAAGGTAAAATAGCTGCAGTTAGATATCCTCGTGGATATGAGGGATATCTTCCTGATGGATATAAGGCTACTGGAAATAGTTTTGATATTTACGGAAAGAAGACTGCCTCTGTATCTATTGTCACTTTCGGAAGTATTTTCTCAAATGCCGTAGTAGCTTATGAAAAACTAAAAGAGTACGGCATCGACGTAAATGTAATCAAACTCAACAGAGTTTGGCCTATAGATATTGCTGCTATAAAAGCGGCGTCTAAATCAGATATAACTCTCTTCTTTGAGGAGGGAATCAAATCTGGTGGTGTAGGTGAGGCTTTTGGTACTAAACTTCTTGAGATGAAATACCAAGGTGAATATGCACATATTGCAGTAGATAACACCTTTGTACATCATGCGTCTATTAAGGCGCTTGAAGAAGAGTTCGATATGTCACCTACGAAGATTGTAGAAGAAGTTTTAAGGAGAGTATAGGTTTGAGCGACAAAAAGAGACTTGACGTAGCAGTTTTTGAGCTAGGTCATACAGAGAGTCGTGAAAAAGCGCGTGCTTTGATTATGGCTGGACT
>DCGF01000048.1:0-3905 GCA_002314555.1 Ruminococcaceae bacterium UBA1785
GACGAGCCTGCTGAGCATTAACAAGGTCCATATCAATCTTATGTGGATCCTTAATACCAGCCATAATACCTGTCTTTGTAATTTCATTAAATGTTACACGGTTAGCCTTATTCATATCGAGGCCAAGGAGTGTAGCAAGATGCCAAGAGATAGCTTCACCTTCGCGGTCAGGGTCGGTTGCAAGGTATACTTCGTCTGCCTTTGCAACTTCTTTCTGGAGGTCGCGAACCAAGTTCTCCTTTCCCTTGATAATCGCATACTTAGGCTCAAAGTTATTCTTAACATCAACGTTAAGCTTTGCAGCTGGTAAATCGCGAACGTGACCCATAGAAGCAACTACTGTGTAGTCCTTTCCTAGGTACTCTTTGATTGTTTTTGTCTTTGTTGGTGACTCAACGATAATAAGTTTAGACATACAAAAAACCATCCTATTTTACTGTGTATTTAGTGTTTGATAGCAACTCTATAAACCCGAGAAGTTCAAGCTCAGTAAGTGCACCGAGCATGGAGTTTGTCGGCATTACTAAAGAGTCTGCTATCTCTTTTATGCTTATCGGATCTCTTTCAAAAATAGCATATACTTCTTTTGCCTCTTTTGAAGCAGATACCGTAAGTTCCCTCTTTATAGGCTTTCGCCTCTCTGCTCTTTCCCGCTCCATCTCCTCATGTCTTATGACAATCTTTTTCACTTGATTATCAAAACTAGTTCTTTGAAGATTTAGGGAAAGAAGATCAAGTGACAAGTCAACTGACTCATCTATTTTAATTTTATCCGCATAGGTGCTTAGGTATTCACCTATAACATCAAACGGCATAGTGACAGGAGTTGCCCCGTCACGAATAAGTTCATCACAGCCCTCTGACAATGCGCCGAGTTCCTCACTTGGGAAAGCAAAGACATCTCTGTTTTGATATGTCGCGTGCTTTGCTGTGATTAGAGAACCACTCTTTTTCTCACCTTCGACTACGACGGTTCCAACTGAGATTCCAGAAATAATTCTGTTTCTTATTGGAAAGTTCCATTTGAAAGCTTCGGTGTGTGGAGGGTACTCGGAAATTGTAGCTCCATTTGTAGCGATTACATCACGAAGTGGTTCGTTTGTTCTAAGGTACTTAAAGGAATGACCACATCCGAGAACTGCTATAGTCTCTTCGCCAACTGATATAGCACCAGTATGTGCCGCGGTATCAATTCCTAAAGCGCCACCACTTATTACGACAAATCCACATTTTGAAAGAGCTTTCGAAAGTTCCTGTGTGGACGCGATGCTCCTTGGAGCGGGTTTTCGCGTTCCAACAATAGAAATCGGAATCTTTCGCTTTAAAACATCGAGGTCTCCCTTAACAAAAAGGGCTAATGGATAATCAGGGATATTTAAGAGATTCTCTGGATAGTCGTCGTCGAGCGGTGTCAAGATATCAACACCAGCCGCGGCACAATCCTCCATTATCTTATACGAGTCCTCGACATCAACTTTGTTTAGGCGCTCTATTTGCTCGGCTGTAAAAACACCGGAGATTCTCCTCTCAACTTCGGTCGCTCTAAAAACTTCTTCTGCCGAAGAAAAGACCTCGAAGATCTGTCCGCTGTTTGCTGCGCCTTCACCTAGCGCCTTCTGTAACCATAAATAATAATTAACTTTTCTCATTGATAGGCTTCACCATTTCCCACATAATAATGGAAGCTGCTGCTCCCGCATTAAGTGACTCCGCTCTGCCTGTCATTTTAATTGTAATACTATTTCCACAACAATCGAAAGTGCTCTGGGTAACTCCGTTGGCCTCGTTTCCTACAACCACAATCACGCCACCACTAAAGTCAGCTTTAGTAATATCTGTGGCATCTTCGCGTGGTGTTGAGGCGTATGTTTTAATACCCTGCTCTTTAGCACTTCTTATAGTCATCATAACATCTTCAGTCTCGATTACCGGTATCCTGAGCAATGCGCCCATAGATGCTCGGAGTGCTTTTGGACTTAAGACATCACATCCACCGGAGACAATAAGACCCTCTATTCCAAGTGCTTCGGCAGTTCTGCTTATAGCACCGAGATTTGCTGGGTCCTGTATGTTTTCAAGCAAAATATATTTGCCATCATTTAGGAGCTCTTTTATAGAGTCCTTCTTTTTTACAACACAGAATACGCCCTGAGCAGTCTTAGTATCAGACATCTTCTCAGCTACGTTTTCTGAGATTTCATAAACTTCAGAGGAGACCTTAATAAGTTCCTCCATATCTGCTTTATTATTATCTAATAATACCTTAGTATAATAGAGCTCTAAAACCTCGGCACCACTTCTTAATACATCAAGGCAAAGTCTAAGCCCTTCGAGGACAAAGCGACCCTGTTCCCTTCTGCTCTTAGCAGAGGAGACAAGTTCGTTATATGCCTTAACTTTTGGATTCTGTACGCTGGTAATTCGCTCCATAAAATACCTCAATAAAGCAAAAGACACGCCCTCGTACGCGTGTGCGTACGGGCGTGTATCTCTTTAATTATTTAGCAAGAGCAGCCTTTGCCTGGTCGCAGAGAGCTGTAAATGCTGCTGGGTCAGAAATAGCGATTTCTGAGAGCATCTTTCTGTTGAGATCGATGCCAGCCTTCTTAAGGCCGTTGATGAATGTTGAGTAGTTCATGCCATTCATCTTACAAGCAGCTGAGATTCTTGTGATCCAAAGACGACGGAAGTCTCTCTTCTTCTGCTTTCTGCCTACGTAAGCATAGTTACCGCTCTTCATTACAGCTTCTTTAGCTGTCTTAAAGAGAGCGTGCTTTGAGCCATAGTAGCCCTTAGCCATTTTAAGTACTTTATTTCTGCGCTTTCTTGTCATCATAGCGCCTTTAATTCTAGCCATTGTTCATATCCTCCTGTGATTAATACTTGTAAGGAACTAACTTCTTAATCTTTGCCTGATTTGTCTTATCAGCAACAAATGATTTACGAAGATTTCTCTTACGCTTAGTATTCTTCTTTGTTAAGATATGTGACTTGTAAGCGTGGTTAAGTTTTGGCTTACCGTTCTTAGAAACTTTGATTCTTTTCTTTGCGCCACTGTGTGACTTGATTTTAGGCATAATATATATCCTCCTTGATAATAATTACTTAGTTTTTACTGGGGCAAGGAACATAAGCATCTGGCGACCTTCGAGTTTTGCCTCTTTTTCAACGTTGCCAAATTCAGCACATGCTTCTGCGAAATCTTTCATAGTAACAAGACCGTTTTCTGGATGAGCCATCTCACGGCCACGGAAGCGAATAGAAACCTTTACTTTGTTACCAGCCTTTAAGAACTTCATAGCCTGATTAGCTTTTGTCTCAAAGTCATGTGTGTCGATCTTAAGAGAGAGTCTGATCTCTTTAATCTCAACAACCTTCTGATTTTTCTTGGCTTCTTTTTCACGCTTCTGCTGTTCGAAGCGGTACTTACCATAGTCCATAATTTTTGCAACAGGTGGCTGTGCCTGTGGGGCAATAAGTACAAGGTCTAAGTCTTTTTGAACTGCTGTCTGTAATGCATCAGCAGAAGACATAATACCAAGCTGCTCGCCATCGTCTGTAACAACTCTCAACTCTTTTGCCTTAATTTCTTCGTTGATAAGGACTTCTTGGTTTTTTTGTGCTATGTTCACGCACCTCCAAAAATAAAATAAAAGCGTGGACGCAATATTTCCGTCCACGCAATACTACAAGTTTAGTATTAACCGTAAGCCATAAGCTTTAGGTGAGAACGGATTGGTCCTTCTTTGTTGTAGGAAGATATTACACCAAGGAATAAAAATTGTCAATATATTATTTTAAAAGAGATTCTTGACACAAAAAGAACCTTGGGTTATTATATACGAGCATCACATGCGGATTTAGCTCATCTGGTAGAGCGCCACCTTGCCAAGGTGGAGGTAGCG
>DCGF01000048.1:3929-10711 GCA_002314555.1 Ruminococcaceae bacterium UBA1785
GCCCCGTAATCCGCTCCATTTTTTTGCCCGTTTGCAGACACTTGCAAATGGGTTCTTTTTTTATGTATAATTATCCCGGTGATAATATGACTATTAAAACTTTGAGACTCAAAACTGAAAATGGCGAAAAGATTTTTGATAGTTTTGAACTCATAGCTGACCTCGGTGTCAAAGGTGACGTGAAAGCAAAAGGCGGAGATAGACAAATTCTCATTTCAGACGAAGACTGTTTAAAGGAATACCGTGAAAACAAAAAAGGCCTCTGCGTAAATCGTTTCATGCCAAACATAACAACCACTGGTCTTAACTATTCAAACCTCAAAGAGGGAGATAAACTAGGACTAGGAGAAACCGAAATTGAAATATCAAGCACCTTTAAAAAGTGCTTTCCGGAATGTGAGTTTGTACAGAGTGGCAAAGTTTGCCAAATTAAGAAGGCTTGTGCCTTTGCAAAAATCATAAAAGGTGGAATGATTTCCACAGGAGATGAAATAATTGAAATCTAATGTTAGAGCAAAGCTTGAAACTATGTATATAGATCGAGCTACAAAAAACGTATATGACGCTGAAACTGGCGAGATGAGAAAAGAGATAGACGAATCCGTAAAGCTCAACTCAGCAACAGTTTGGTCGGGCGAGCCAAATCCTAAATATAAATGGACTAAATACGAGTGGCTCTTCCTCCCTCTCTCTTGGTTTATTCTCTTTGGCGGAATTTTCTGGATGATAGCCTTAAAAGAAGTGACATATCTCTACATCTTTGCAGTTCTTCTTCTCCTCATTGGTATCTACTGCATCTTCTTTAGAAATCATCATAAGAAGAAAAAACGCATGAAATACTCATATGAGATTACAGAGACAGATATAACTATCATCTTAACAAAGGGCAGGAACGTAAAGGTTCGCCAACTCCCACTTGAAAACTTAAAATATGTTGGCTACTCCCTTAGAAAGAACAGTGTAGGAACTCTCTACTTCAACTTCCCAAACAACTATAAAGATCTCTTCACACTTATCTTTGCAAACTCAGGACTTCTTAAGTTTGATGAGCAAATTTTTGCTTTCTTTGAAATCAGCGACGCAGACGACCTCGTCGAACAACTTAAAGCTCGCTTTGGCGACACTGTCATTTTTGAGAAATTATAATAGCATTAAAAAAGACCCGGAAAATCCGGGTCATTTATCTTTATACGCCTATTAGTATATATAAATACCTTAATACACGTGTACGCTTACGCGAAACCTTTGTCATTTTCAAGTAAAACGGCGCGGCAGAATGAGCCCTCGACACCGTCAATTTTTATAGGAAGAGCGGAGAGGTAATAAGTGCCGTCCTTTTCAACCTTTGAGAGATCTAAGTTCTCAAGTAAAACTATGCCCGCTCCAAGAAGTGCTCTATGTACTGCAGCCTCATTATTTCCACCGATAGCCACTCTATCATATCCAAGGAGTTCATAGCCGAGGGCCGCTACGTCCTCTGCCGCGCCTCCAAAGAATACGTTATCAGGCTGTGTTCTCAAAATAACTTTCTTTATATATTTTGGAAAATATCTCTCAACAACTTCACCTGTTATAGGTCCAGAGGGAAGTGTAACTATAGCGACATTACCCATAAATTTATCGAGTGGGATGTCGTTAATATTCTCAGCGTTGTCAAAGAAATGAGTTGGAGCATCAACATGAGTTCCTGTGTGAACCGATGCATAGAGAGCCGAGAGATTATACTCGTCACCAAACTCAAGACCTTTAATCTTCTGAAGTTTTGGTTCTGGATCTCCAGGATAAACAGGAGTAGTTAAAAGATCTCTTGAAATATCAATAATAATCATAAGCTTCTTTAGAACCTCCTAAAATAAGTTCCAAATCTTTACTAACAAAACCATTTTACCATACGAATAAATCTCTGTCTAAATAATTTTTCAAACAAAAGTTTGCATTCACCGAACAGATGTGCTATACTCTAGTTGAACATTTGTGCATTTTGGAAAGAAAGGAGTCTCTTTTATGGAACTTGAAAACCTAAATAGCACTCAAAAGAAAATCTATGAATACTTACTTGATCGCTCTAGAAAGACCGCTGTTCCAGCATCCGTTCGTGAGATTGGCGCTGCTGTAGGTCTCTCTTCTACCTCTAGCGTACAGGCTAACTTAAATGCACTTGAGGAAGCTGGTTATATCACTCGTGACCCTCTTCTTAAGCGCTCTATCCGCCTTAATGTACAGGATGAAGCTAAAAACTTCCTTGAAGTTCCTCTTCTCGGAACAGTAGCAGCTGGTGCTCCTATTTTAGCAGCAGAGCAGATTGAAAGTTACATTCCTTTTGGCGGTCCTTTCTCATCAGATAAAGACCTCTTTGCTTTAAAAGTAAAAGGTGAATCTATGATTAACGCCGGCATCCTTGAAGGTGACGTAATCATCGTTGAAAAAACACCTACCGCTCGAAATGGTGAGATGGTTGTCGCTTTGATTGATGACGAAGCTACAGTAAAAACTTTCTATAAAGAGAAAGATCACTTCAGACTTCAGCCAGAAAATGATTACATGGACCCTATCATCTGTGATGAACTTGTAATCCTTGGTAAAGTAGTCGGCCTCATGAGATATTATTAATAGGCATAAGAAAAGCCCCGGTTTTCCGGGGCTCTTTTTTTATTCATCATAGAAAAGTGGGGTTGAGAAATATCTCTCTGCTGTGTCTGGAAGTACTGTAACTACAGTCTTTCCAGGACCAAGCTTCTTTGCGAGCTGTAAAGCTGCTGCCACATTTGTACCAGAACTGATACCACAGAGAAGACCTTCGTATCTTGCGAGATTTCTAGCTGTTTCCAAAGCCTCTTCATCAGATACGATGTATATATCGCTGTAAATATTCTGATTTAAAATCTCTGGAATAACTCCGTCTCCTATACCCATCTGAACGTGAGTCTTAACTGTACCACCAGCAAGGATAGCTGCGTTCTGTGGCTCTACTGCCCAAATAGTGATATCTGGGTACTGAGCTTTCAATACTTCGCCAACACCGGTAATCGTACCACCTGTTCCAATACCTGAGCAGAAACCGTCGATTGGTCCTGCTACCTGCTCCATAATTTCAAGAGCAGTGTGGCGCTTATGAACGCCTACATTATTAGGATTTTCAAACTGCTGAGGAATGAAAACATTTGGGTTCTCTTCTCTTAGTTTATATGCAGTCTGAATACACTCATCAATACATTTGCCTATATCACCAGCATCATGAACGAGCATGATCTCTGCACCATAATGGTGACAGATTTTTCTACGTTCCTCAGATACTGAATCAGGCATAATGATTATGGTTTTATATCCCTTAACCGCACCAACAAGAGCAAGGCCGATACCCTGGTTACCACTTGTAGGTTCTACGATTACTGAATCCTTACTTAGAATTCCCTCTTTTTCAGCAGCAAGAATCATTTCAAGCGCTGTACGAGTCTTTATTGAGCCACCAACATTAAGACCTTCAAACTTTACAAGAACTTCAGCAGAATCTTTGCCAACCATTCTGTCTGATAATCTAATCATTGGTGTTGAGCCTATAGCTTCAAGTACGTTATTGCAAATCATTAAAACTTAACCTTCTCTGCAATGTAAGATTTGAGTTCTGAGATTGGAACACGAACCTGCTCCATTGTATCTCTATCACGAACTGTAACTGCGTTATCTGCTTCCTTCTCATCGTCGCCAACAGTCTCAAAGTCAACTGTTACGCAGAAAGGAGTACCAATTTCGTCTTCACGACGATAACGCTTACCGATAGAACCAGCATCATCATAATCTACAACGAAATCTTTTGCGAGGTCATTATAGATTTCCATAGCCTTATCAGAGAGTTTCTTTGAAAGTGGAAGAACTGCAACTTTGAAAGGCGCAATTGTTGGATGGAAGTGCATAACTACACGAGTGTCGTTCTTCTCTGCATCGATAACTTCCTCATCATATGCTTCAACGAGGAGTGAGAGGAAGAGACGCTCAACACCGAGTGAAGGCTCGATAACATAAGGAACATAATGCTCGTTTGTCTCTGGGTCAAAGTATGAGAGATCCTTACCAGACTCATTGATGTGCTGAGTAAGGTCATAGTCTGTTCTGTCAGCAACACCCCAAAGCTCACCCCAACCAAATGGGAAGAGATATTCAAAGTCTGTTGTTGCTTTAGAGTAGAAGCAGAGCTCCTCTGGGTCGTGGTCACGAAGTCTAAGGTTTTCAGGCTTCATGTTAAGGCTGTAGAGCCAGTCACGACAGAAACCACGCCAGTAGTCAAACCACTCAAGGTCTGTGCCTGGCTTACAGAAGAACTCAAGTTCCATCTGCTCAAATTCACGAACACGGAAGATGAAGTTACCTGGTGTGATCTCGTTACGGAAAGATTTACCGATTTGAGCAATACCGAAAGGTACTTTACGTCTTGTTGTTCTCTGAACGTTTGCAAAGTTTACAAAAATACCCTGTGCTGTCTCAGGACGAAGATAGATTTCAGCTTTTGAATCCTCTGTTACACCCTGGAAAGTCTTAAACATGAGGTTGAACTTTCTGATGTCTGTAAAATCATGAGCACCACAATCAGGACATGCAATACCATGATCCTTGATATATGTCATAAGTTCTTCATCTGACATACCAGCTGGGTTATCTGAAAGGCCGTTTTCTGCAACATATTCTTCAATAAGTTTGTCAGCTCTGTGTCTTGTATGACACTGTTTGCAGTCCATCAAAGGATCTGAGAATCCACCGAGATGACCTGAAGCCACCCATGTCTGTGGGTTCATGAGGATAGCTGCATCAAGACCTACATTGTACTGATTTTCTTGAATGAATTTCTTTCTCCAAGCGTCTTTGATATTCTGCTTCATCTCAACGCCTAAAGGACCGTAATCCCATGTGTTTGCAAGTCCGCCGTAAATTTCAGAACCGGCATATACGAAACCACGGTTCTTACAGAGGGCCACGATTTTTTCCATTGTTTTTTCTTGGTTGTTCATTTAAAAGCTCCTTCCGCGCAAATGGCTTTTGCGCAAAGTATTTCTCACTTTTACAGTGATGTAGAAAATATTAATATATTACATTTTAAAAGTCAATTGATTTTGGCATCAACATGTGATATTATCTTGTGCGTTCAACTAAAACTATAAAAAGGAGAATCTTGATGTCGACAATTGCTGCTATCTCAACCCCAAATGCCGCTGGCGGTATTGGAATAGTTAAAATATCAGGTCCGGACGCTATAAGTGTTGCGGATAGAGTTTTTGCAGCAACTGGCAGCAAAAAACTCTCCGACTTACCTGGTTATAGTGTCCGCTTCGGCCACGTGCACGACGGCGACGACGTGCTCGACCAGGCAGTAGCTATCATATACAGAGCACCTAAGAGTTACACAGGTGAAGACGTCGTCGAGCTCCAGTGCCACGGTGGTCTCTACCTTATGCAGCAGATTCTACGTCTCTGCCTTGAAAACGGTGCAGACCCTGCAGAAGCTGGTGAGTTCACAAAACGAGCTTTCTTAAACGGAAAGATGGACTTAACAGAGGCAGAATCTGTAATGACACTCATCTCTGCTCACGGCAGACAGGCCGCAGATGCAGCTTTCGGTGTTCTCTCCGGTTCTTTATCCTCTGAGATAAACGAGATAAAGAACACATTTATCTCTGCGGCAGCTCACATGTCTGCCTGGGTTGATTACCCTGATGATGAGATTCCTGAACTAGACTTTTCGTCACTCAGAGTAGACTTTTCAGATGCAAAAGAAAAACTTCTCAAACTAATAAATAACTTTGATGCCGGACAGGCCATAACCGAAGGAATCCCTACTGTTATCGTAGGAAAACCAAACGTAGGTAAATCAACTTTGATGAATCTCCTTCTCCAAAGAGAGAGGTCTATTGTTACCGAAGTTGCCGGCACTACTAGAGATGTCGTAGAAGAGACCGCTAGAATTGGCAACGTAGTTCTTCGCCTCTCGGATACAGCAGGTATCAGAGAATCAGACGACCTTGTAGAATCTATCGGCATCGAGTATGCAAAGACAAAGCTTTGTCACTCCTCCCTAATTCTCGCTGTAATTGATGGCAGCAAAGTATTAGATGAAGAAGATTTAGCAATTCTTAAAGCATGTGAAGGCAAACCTTCAATTTGCATCTTAAATAAGAGTGACCTCGGTTCTAAAACTACAGAAAACGACGTAAAATGTTATGTTTCTAAAGTTTTGACCCTCTCCGCAAAGGATAAAGGTTCCTTTGATGTTTTGCGTGAATCACTTGAGACTATCCTCGGCACAGCTGACTTTGATTCATCTGCTGCCATGCTTATAAATGAGAGACAGCTAAACTGCTGTAAAAAGTGTATCGCATGCGTCGATGAAGCTATAAACGCTATCGACTCCGGCCTCACTATGGATGCTATAAACGTATCTGTTGATGCAGCTATAGAGCCTCTCTTAGAGCTTACTGGTGAGCGCGTCTCTGACGCAGTAGTAAGCGAAGTATTTTCTNNAAATTCTGTGTAGGTAAGTAATATGGAATATTTTGCAAAGACATATGATGTAGCCATTATTGGTGCAGGACATGCTGGCATTGAAGCCGGCCTTGCTGCTGCGCGTATGGGCTGCTCAACTGTCGTTTTCACTATTTCCGCCGACTGGGTTGGAAACTGCCCTTGTAACACCGCCATCGGCGGAACTTCAAAAGGCACTCTCGTAAAAGAGATAGATGCGCTCGGTGGGCAAATGGGTCTTGCAACAGATCACAACATGATCCAAAGTCGTATGC
>DCGF01000003.1:0-156 GCA_002314555.1 Ruminococcaceae bacterium UBA1785
AAGAATAAAAACGAAATGCTAGAAAAAATCACCTTTGTCACCACCTTTGTTTAATTTTTATTAAGGATTAACCGAAGAAAGCCTTTGCCATCTCATCATATTTATCTGTGAAGAATAATGCAACTTTGTTGTTTGAACTAAGTACTTCGCACTCTG
>DCGF01000003.1:265-1724 GCA_002314555.1 Ruminococcaceae bacterium UBA1785
ATTCTGCTGCTGCCTCATCAACTGCTTCTACGAGAACAATCTGTCCAGGGAAAGCTGCATCAGGGACTGTGAATGTAGCTATATATGTCTCCTTAACTAGAGTAGAATCTATATCATAGAGTTCTGAGATTCTAGCTGAATCAACCTCTAAGAAATCCTCGCTCTTTACAAGACCTACGATATCCATATAGATGTCTGCGATAGATTTTGTACATTCTTTGTCGCCTACAGCTGACATCGTTGTTGGTTCAAGGTTTTGTGAAACCTGTTTAGCACATCCTGCAAAAGTAAATGTAAAAACTAGAATGAGTAAAACTGTGATTATTCTTTTCATATTTTTCTCCTATTAATTACCCGGAAGGGTTTGCGGTTCAGTTGCTGAAGTCGATTCAGTAGGATCTGTATTTGATGCTGCGGTTGTTGCAGCAGTAGTTGATGCTTCAGTCGTGGTTGCAGTAGTTGTAGAATTCTCGGTGGTTGGTGGAGGATTCTTCTTATAGTAAGCATCTATGGTTAAGTCTGCGTGCGCAAATGTATAGTTGAGAGCTGGCTGTTCCGGTGTGTAATCAAGTACCTCTGGAGCAAAGATTGTGCCAGTAGCACCAGCGGCATATTTGTCACCTGTGACAGTCTTAAGGACAGTTTTCGTGTCTCTATCAATACAATTAACAGTCAGTGTGTAAACGCTCCAAGCTGGATCGTAGCAGTGATACATGAGATACCAACACCAGGCGCCACATCCGGCGGCAGAGAAGTGAAGACCCATAGAACCCGGGTCGCCACAGTACTCATCTTTTAGATTACCCTCATCTGTGTACATTACGGATGCTACATCGACAAAGTACCAACCGTTTGATGCAGCCATATTAGAAAGGCACTGGTTATAGTAGCGGATGTTATCGTTATTTAAGGTTCGTCCGTTTGTACCGTTCTTTGCCTTTGTAATCGGTGTCATAGACTGAACATAGATAAGTGAATTTGGATTAGCAGCTTGGATTTTGCTACAGAGCTGTTGCATGTTTGAAACAGCACCACTTACACCAACGGCATTTAAATCATTCATACCGAGCATTATATAAACTCGTCTTTTATTTCCAACACTATCCCATACATTGGCTTTAACAACTCCACGTAGGGCATTTGTTGAACCGAAGTTACCATAGCAGAGATATGTAGCTCCAGGAAGGCCACCATACATCTGGAGTTTAAGGCTTACAGAGTCTCCGATAAATACTGAATTTGCAAAGTAGTTAGGGTCGAGAGCTTTAGCTGTCTCCCAATCAAGGTAAGGGAGAGCACCACCTGTATATTTTTGAACAGTATATGTAGCGGCTGTCTCTGTGGATGATCCACCGCCACTGCCACCTGCAGGCTCAGCGTCACCAGCTTCTGTGGTCGTCTCTTCGACTGTTGTCTGTTCTTTAGTTGTCGTTATTTTTGTTGTTTCCTCTACTGATTT
>DCGF01000003.1:1815-3108 GCA_002314555.1 Ruminococcaceae bacterium UBA1785
ATTATTTTCTTCATTAATGGGCCTTCTTTATACTACTTACAAATTATTACCAAATTATTTTAGGAATAATACCTTTAATTGTCAATGCTATTTTTTTGTGCTACAATTGGTATGTTATTTTCGGACGAACGGCAAAATAAATGAAAAAGATGGGACTGTTTTAATTGGCCAAGGGGAAGACCAATAAGAAAAAACAGAACAGTAGGGCGAACCGAAAAGTAGAGACCGCCAAGCGCCTAGAAACGGAAAAGAAGGCACAGGCAAAGGTCACTACCAAAGTGAGCCCTAAACCAGACAAAGAGGCTACTTCGAAACAGAGCGAAATAAAGACTGTAAAAGCTAAGGTTTCAAAGGAGCCTTCTAAAACTGCGTCTAAGACAAAAAACTCTCAAAAAGTTACCAAAGAAACTACACAAAAAAAGGGTTCAACTAATACTAACGCTAAAAAGAAAGAATCTTCTAAAAAAGAAGTTACAAAAAAGGAAACGTTGGTAGAGAGGATTGAAGAAAAAGCAACGCCTCAAAAGGTTTCTTCAAAGCCACTTGAACCCGCTCCGGAAATAGGTTCATTGGCAGTTTTCTCACCTAGAAAACTCACCGCTATAGCGGCTATTTTAGTGGCTTTTGCGCTCCTTTACAACATCTGTGTCGTATCTATAGGAAACGTAGCAGTAGCAAAGCCTACAGAGACTACAAAAAAGCCTATAGTCACAGAACTCTCTTTGGAAACTACTACTGAGGAAGAGGAAACATATCCTGTTACTCAAGCACCTGAGGTTGAATATAATAAATCAGCAGGTTCTGATGCTCCTATTGAAGCTCCAAAGGACATAACTCTCTCTGTGCCATTTGTAAATCAGTGTCCTGATTATCCGACGGGATGTGAGGCGGCTTCAGCTTGTATGCTTCTTAGATACTGGGGATATAACGTCTCTCTCGATGCTATGATAGCAGCAATTCCACGTCAGAATATCTACGAGAAAAATGGTAAGGCATACGGGCCTTCAATCTATGAAAAATTCGTTGGAGATCCGCGTTGCACATATACAGACTCCACTCCGGGATACGGAGCATTCTCACCAGTAGTTACAAGCGCGGTTTGGAGATTTACAGGCCCTTCTCATGAGGTTAAGAATATCACGGGAAGTACTCTAGATACACTCTTCTCATACCTAGACCAGGGATGCCCAGTAATCGTTTGGGCAACTTATGCTATGAGACAACCAACCAGGTCAAATATTTGGTATATCGAAGGTTCATATGAAGAGGAACCATTCCAGTATCCTCGTGGCA
>DCGF01000003.1:3332-7355 GCA_002314555.1 Ruminococcaceae bacterium UBA1785
ATCCTAGTAAAGAACCGACTAAAGAGACAACAACTGCTGAAGAAAGCACAACCTCAGAGACTGAATCAACTTCTGAAGAGGAATCTTCAACTGATACAAGTACAACAACAAAAGAAGATAAAGATAATAAAGAAACCACTTAAGGAAATCCTTAAGTGGTTTTTCTTATCCTATATCATTTGCGATACCGTCATCTGTGCCTGTGGTGTCCTCTGTTAGCGTATCATCTACAACTTCAAAGCCATCTATTAGTTTACAGACCATAAAGAGACGATCGGTCTTAGTATAACCAACTACTCCAAACGGGTAGCAGGTGTAGAATATAGCGGTGTCAGGCTCAAAGTTTCCATATGATGCTCTGTGGTCGGCGAACTTAAAGTCAGCAGCTTTTCCTACAGTTGCTGAGATAATCTCATATGTGTAGTTACCGTATGGCATCTCAAGAGTGATAGTGAGACCTTCTGGAAGAGACCCATTAGCTGGGTCTATCTTTGAGAAGCCCTCGAAGACTGTTCGGCAATGTCCTGCGATGATAGGGCAAGTGGCGCTTGCTGTCATAGGTGTCTTAAGGCCTGGGAGAGAACTACATTTATGGAGACCCGCTCCAAGCGCCAAGCACTCATCGCCGGTGCCGAACACCAAGTTACAGTTGATACCAAGGTCGTCACTTACGACCCTACCGATAACCTGCTTTACGTGGAACTCATTTGTGTGATATTCCTGCTCCCAAACGTATGAGAGCTTAACTGTGGTAGGTTCTTCGGTAGTTGTTTCTGTAGTAGTTTCTGTGGTCGTAACGGTTTCCTGTTTTCCTTTATTTATAAGGAAAACTGCAGCCAAAATAGCAAGTATAACTATCAGAACTGAAACAATACGAATTATTATATTTTTAGTTTTGTTTTCAGACATAATAAACCTCAAAATATTAGTACTTAATGATTTTAAAAGTTTACAAAAAAATTGTCAATGGTAGGTCTTTGTGTTATATTAAGTTGTATTTATTTTTATTCTATTTTGAGGTGTGGATTTGGAACAGTTTATTAAGAACTTAGGTGGCTATAAGGCTCTTAAACTTAGAATTGTATTTCTATTGTTTGCAGTCTTCTTTACCAGCCTTCCTCTTGCCCAGGCGGAACCAGAGCATGCAAAGGTTGAGGAGGAGCCGACCACTGTCGCTATAGTTGAAACAACAAAGCCAGTGGAAGCTCCAGCTGAAGATGTCATAATGCAGCTTGAATCCGTGGAAAAAGACATCCGTATTGGCTTTTACAAGGAGGATGGATCTGTTTTTACTGGCTATAAGTTTAAGGCTTTGGTAACTACTGTATCAGGAGAGGAAAAGGAATACGTCGATGAGGATAGAGATGGCTATATCATCATTAACGGCGTCACACCTGGACTTGCTAAAGTAAAACCTGTTTCTGATAAGAAAGTAAAGTTTGAAAAAGAAGAGTTTGAGATAAACGTAAAAGACCACGTTGAATATAAGCAGATTAAAAACGTTGTTGTAGAGAATAACGGTGAGGATACAAATAAGACTCCGGAATCCCCAAAACTTGAGAATACAGTAGAATTCATCGAGTCAAAGACAGAGGAGATAATCTCATATAAAACTCTCTCTGACGCAAAACTCACTGTATCTAATCCATATCCTGAAATTACTACAAAAGAGACAACTACTGAAGCTAAAGCAGAAGGTGGAGATACAACAACCACAACAACCAAAGCTGCTACGACCACTACAACCGAAACCACTACCGCTCCAAAAACTACGAAACTTCTTGATTCAACAGGAAAGTATCAACTCTATATTAAGGATGGAGAAAACTATAAAGAGGCTACATATGCGGATTACAGTACCTCTGTGACATTCTACATCCAGGAAAAGACCGTTAAGTACTACGGCTGGCAAAACATAGATGGTAAGATGTTCTATTTTGATAAGAATGGTAACTATGTCGTAGGTACACAGGTTATCGACGGTGTTCAGTACAACTTCTCACAGACCGGTGTCCGTGGCGGCACACTCGGTGTAGACGTATCAGTTTACCAAGGTACTATTAACTGGCAAAAGGCAAAAGCCGCTGGTATTGATTTTGCAATCATTCGTCTTGGATTTAGAGGTTGGGGTGAAAAAGGAAGTCTTAATATCGATTCCAATTTCTATACAAATCTTGCTGGTGCAAAAGCCGCAGGTGTTAAGGTTGGCATCTATTTCTTCTCACAGGCAAAGACTGAAGTTGAGGCCGTAGAAGAGGCTTCCCTTTGCATCAATAAACTTGGAGGACAGAGCTTAGATCTTCCAATATTTATTGATACTGAAACCGCAGCAGGTGGTCAGGGAAGAGCAGATAATCTCTCTGTCGCTGAGCGTACAGCTGTATGCGTAGCTTTCTGTAACACAGTTAAAAATTCAGGTTATAGAGCGGGTGTTTATTCAAACACATACTTCTATACTAGAAAGCTTAATACATCAGAACTTCTTTCATATACAATCTGGCTTGCTGAATGGCCAAGCGAGATGACCGCTGATTCAAAACCATCATATTCTGGACGATATGATATATGGCAGTTCTCCGAGCGCGGCAACGGACCACAATATGGCATGGGAAGTACTTATGTGGACTTAAACTATTCATAAAAATTATTATTGCATTTTAAATAATTAAGTGTTAATATATTCAACTGTAAGACTCAAGGGGAGGTGTAGATATGCCTAACATTAAATCAGCTAAGAAACGTGTAATCGTTAATAATGCAAAAGCTCAGAGAAATAAGTCACGCTCAACAGCACTTAAGACAGCTATTAAAAAGGCTAACGTTGCTATTGAGACAAACGCAGCTAACAAAGATGAGCTTGTAACTGCAGCAGTTAAGAAGATCGATCAGGCTGCAACAAAGGGCCTTATCCATAAGAACAATGCTGCTCGTAAAAAGTCAGCTCTTGTAAAAAAGGCTGCTAAATAAGTAGTACTTATATTAAGCATAAAGAAAACCGGGGTGTTATACCCCGGTTATTTTTATTTGTAGAGATAAACTAGAGCTTCGTATGGACGGAGTTCTATTTTGTTATATACTACATCATTTGGTTTTTCATATGTGTGAAGTACTAGGTTGTTATTATCGAGTTCAAATCCCTTTGGGGCTTTAAATGTCATGTTTTTCTTAGAGAATGAACCAACGATCAAAGCTTTTTGTCCCTCATAAGACATTTCATAGCAGTAGAGTTTCTTACTATTCTTATAGAACTCTTTATATTTACCATAGATAAATACCTTGTTGCTCTGTCGAACTTTGAAGAGTTCTCTGTAGTAGTTGAGAATGGAGTTTGGATCCTTCTCTGCGGCTTCAACATTTATCTCTTTATAGTTCTTATTTACGGAGAACCAAGGTGTACCTTTAGTGAAACCTGCATTCTCTGAGGCATCCCACTGAACTGGGGTACGAGCATTTTCACGGCTGGTTTTATTCGCTATCTTTAAATAGATGAAACGTGGAACACCGAATTTCTTAAATACTCTTTCGTTGTTAAATGTAACTACATCCTTAAAATCATCAAGGCTCTTTTGATGGGTGTTGACCATACCGATTTCCTGACCCTGATAGATGTAAGGAGTACCGCTCATACAGTAGGCGACTGTTGCAAGCATTTTGCCGCTCTCTGTACGGAACTTCTCGTTACCGTATCTGCTGATGATACGTGGGTGGTCGTGGTTTTCAATGTAGAGAGCATTCCAAGCTTTTCCGTAGAGTTTTGTCTGCCAGGAAGTGAGGGCCTTCTTAAATCTCTTAAGTGAAAATGGGAGATGTACTGTATCGGTCATGAAGCAGTCTGCACTCATGTGCTCAAAGTTTATCATCATGTCGAAAACTCTGTCGTCTCCAGCAGTGAACTTAACGGCATCTTTTGCACCTGTCATAGGTGACTCTGCTACTACAAAACAGTCATACTTATTAATGACGTCATTTCTAAATTCCTCCAAATACTGCATGAGGTTAGGGCCCTTATTATAATGCTCAATA
>DCGF01000105.1:0-225 GCA_002314555.1 Ruminococcaceae bacterium UBA1785
TTAAGATGTATCAGGATGAGCCTAGTTGGCAGGTAATGTTTAATCTCCTTCGTATCGCTTATCAGGTGCATCCAGTTCGAATCGATATCGCCGGCACTTGTGAGACTATTGCTGAGATTTCAGCTGACTGTCTCTATGACTGCTATCATAAATTTTATAATCTATCCAACATGGCGCTTGCCTGTGTTGGTAATACAACAGTTGAAGAGGTTATAAAGGTCGTAA
>DCGF01000105.1:259-2687 GCA_002314555.1 Ruminococcaceae bacterium UBA1785
AAATGAGACTCTCGAAGCGACACCTCTTATCGAGGGAGAATTAAGACGTGACCTCCACGAGCCATACGAAGTTGGCGAGACATATATCGAAGAGAAGATGTCGGTTGCTATGCCTCTCTTCTGTTTTGGATTTAAGGAGGATATCTCAAAGGACCCTGTTGGTAGAACAACTTTAAAGGAGAAGATTTTAACATCCATTCTCCTTGACTGTATCTTCGGCGAGACAACTGAATTTTATAATGACCTTCTTAATGAGGGCGTGATTTCACCGAGCTTCAACTCCGAGTATTTCGAGGGTCCTGGATTTAGAATGACCTTATTCTCAGGTGATAGCAAAGACCCACAGAGGGTTGCAGAGGCTGTTAAAAACAGGATAATTGAAGTAAAGAAAAACGGTGTAGATGTAGAGGAATTTGAAAGAACAAGACGTGCGCACTATGGCCGTGCCATCATGGATTACAACGATGTTGACGGCATAGCAAACGAACTTATTTTGGCACATTTTGAGAACTCAAAACTTTTCTCAGACATCGATATTTATAAGAGCATCACAGTGGATGATGCCAATGAGCGTTTAGCTGAAGAATTCGACGTTGATAATTTTGCTTTATCAGTAGTTCTTCCAAAGGAGTGAGAATATGTCAGATTACACGGTAGTATATTTTAATGCGATAAATCGTGGCTTCTCGATACCTTCAACTCTTGTAGATTTTTCTATAGGAAATATGGAATTCTCTATCAAGTGGTACGGTGTCCTTATAGCAACAGGTTATCTCTTAGCGCTTCTCTTCTGCACCAACCTTGCAAAACGTGCAAAGATAGATGTTGATGCACTTTATGATGCTATCATCTGGGGCACAGTTGGTGGTGTACTTGGCGCTAGAATTTACTATGTGCTTTTTAACCTGGATTACTATCTTGCAAATCCAACCCACATTATGAATATTTCAGAGGGCGGCCTCGCCATTTATGGCGGTGTCATCGGTGCGGTTCTCACGGCTATTATCGTTTGCAAAGTTCGCAAACTCCGCCCGCTCGACGCCCTCGATTTGGCCTCTGTTGGCTTCCTTATTGGCCAGGGCCTCGGCCGCTGGGGTAACTTCACAAACCAAGAAGCCTTCGGCACAAACACAGACCTCCCATGGGGAATGATGAGTGATAAGACCACAGAATACTTAATTGATCACCAAGACTTTATGGTCTCACACGGCCTTACAGTTGAGCCATATAAGGGGGTTCATCCAACTTTCCTCTATGAGTCAATTTGGTGTCTCCTTGGATTTGTACTCTTATACTTCATGTTTAAGAATCACAGAAAGTTCCGTGGACAGATAGCTCTCTCATACGGTGTATGGTACGGCTTTGAACGTTCATTAGTGGAGGGACTTCGTACAGACAGTCTCTATATTGGAAGCACAAATCTTAGAGTATCTCAACTTATATCTATTGCACTTTGTGTGGTATGTTTGGTATTATTAGTCATCGGATTAATTAAGCACAAAGGCGAAAAGGTAGAGATACCAGCGGATGAAGAAATCCTAGAAGAGGAGGAAACACTCGATGAGCAAGAAGAAAAAGATAGTTGATATCGAAGAGATTGACGTTACTGAAATGACAAAGAAAGAGCGTAAAGCTTACGAAAAGAAGCTTAAAGCTATTGAAAAACAGAAGAAAGAGATAGAGGAGAAAGCTGTTAAAGCTGAAAAACTTGCTAAGGATAAGAAAAAAGCAAAGAAGAGATCTAAAAAACTCAAGAAGATTAAAAAGATTTTAAGAAAGCAATTCTTCTCAAAGAAAACCGCAAAGAGAAAAAAGAAATACTACGGTAAATTCTAAAAACAAAGCTTAAATATATTGAAGGAGCAGCCAACTTTTTGTTGACTGCTCTTTTAATATATGATATTATACATAAGCCGCATATTCTGGGTGTGCTTATGAAAGCACGTAAGTAAAGGATTTACACCTATCGTAGCGAGTCTTAAAAAAAGGAATGAAAACACTATGTACGCAGTTCTTGAAACAGGCGGAAAACAGTACAAGGTTTCTGAAGGCGACAAGATTTACGTTGAAAAGCTTGACGTAAAAGAAGGCGCTAAGGTAACACTTGACAAGGTTCTTGCTCTTGGTACAGACAAAGGCATCAAAGCTGGTACTCCTTACGTTAAGGGTGCTGCTGTAGAAGCTAAGGCTGTTAAGAATGGCAAGGCTAAGAAAGTACTTGTAATGACTTACAAGTCAAAGAAAAACGAAAAACGTAAGATGGGCCACAGACAGCCATACACAATGCTCGAAATCACAAAGATTTCTGAGAAGGCTGCAAAGGCTACAGATACAGCTGAGAAGCCAGCTGCAGAGAAGAAGGCTGCTGCTCCTAAGAAGGAAGCTGCACCAAAGAAGGCTGCTGCTCCTAAGGCTGCTGCTGAGAAGA
>DCGF01000032.1 GCA_002314555.1 Ruminococcaceae bacterium UBA1785
CTGGATAAGGATGTCTTTTTGAAATTCTTTTACAAAGATCTAGATAAGGCTTATTTTCAAGCGACAAAGGAGCACCCGTTTGAAAATCAAACAGGCCTTGCCAACCATTTACATCAAGCATTATCTCGTACATTTAAAACACTCCAGATATCTTTTTACCGCAAT
The DNA here is from genome assembly GCA_002314555.1 of Ruminococcaceae bacterium UBA1785. Lineage (GTDB taxonomy): Bacteria > Bacillota > Clostridia > Oscillospirales > Acutalibacteraceae > UBA1227. Next base: position 166 of record DCGF01000032.1, read on the forward strand.
GAGGACAGCACCCATCGTTTAAATTATTAAACACAGTGCCTCCAAGCCATGCTCCTGTGCAGATACGTTTAATAATAAGTTCTCCACAATCTGGGCAGAATGTGTCCACCCACTGAGAACCAGCAAAGTTCCCAAGATATGTGTAAGGAAGTTTCTGTCTTGCCATCTCATAAATCTTTAACATCTCGTCGTGTGTCATATCTCGTTCTTCTGAACGCTCATAGTTCGGCATGAGGCGGAAAAGATGCCACACGATTTCTGGATTCACACTGTATATGAAATCCATAATGTCATAAATCTCATCATTTACAACCTCGTGAACTAAAGGAGTTACTATCTCGAGATGCGTCTTATCATTAAAAATTTTAATGTTTCGAAGAACCGGCTTAACTGATGAAAGACCAAGGTCCTTTTTATAAAACTCATCCGATAAAGATTTAAGACTTACATTTATAAAGTCCATATTGTCAGCGAGGAGGTTTGCTGTCTCCTCTGTTTGGAATCCGTTTGTGAGGCAGCCAACTTTTAAGCCTTCAGCATGGAGTTTCTTTGCAACTTCTATAGCAGATGGAATAAAGCATGTGATCTCATTTATAGCAAAGACAACACCTTTTGTATCCATCTGTTTACAGAGTGCCACAAGCATATCGGCACTTTTATGTTTAAGTTTTCGTGCCTCGTTTTCATCTATTGCCAAATGTGAGTTTATACAGTAACTGCAGCGAGCGTTACAGCTCACTGTGCCGGTCTGTATAACATAATCATTTGGCATCACATGGTAAAACGGCATACTCTCGATGGTATAAGGGTAAAAATCAATCCAGTCGAATGGTTCACATTCGACTATTTTTTCGTTTTCACATTTATACCTACCGCAGATGCCGTTTCCATTTGTTAAATCACAACGCCATTCGCAAAAATTGCAATTCATTGTTTATTCCGTCCCTGTATTAAATTACTACCAAGGAAGTTTAACCTGAAACTGGTCAGTATCTATATCCTTATATCCTTCATATGACTTTGTGACTGGTGAATATGAAATACCTGTTAAAGTGCCATTATCCTCATCAATCTGAAGATACATAAGTGAACCATCGTTATATGCGTCCTGATAGTCAGCCATAATCTGAATTACAGTTCTATCATCTGAGATTTTTGTCTCAACGTATCCAGCATTTGAAGCGTGTCCACAAAGAACAAGTTTTACATTCTCATTAGGCTTTACAACCTTCTTTAAAAGGTATTCGCCCATATCGTCAAAGTCCATGTCATCTTCAAAATATCTGTGAGTGCAGAGTACACCTACTCTGTCGCTATACTTTTCAAACATCTCATTTGCAAAATCAATGCATCCCTTGTCAGGACCATCACTGATATATACAAAGATAAAGTCTGTGCTTCCAATTGTTATGAGCTGTGCTAAGGCACGGCAATCAGAATATGAACCCGCGAAGTAATCGCATCCCTCATATGAAGAATCTCCAAAGTAACTTGAATAGAGTCCAAAAGGTGTATCTGTGTTTGTCTCTTGGTCGTGGTTGCCTGCGATAACAGCATAAGGAATTACACCGTCAAGTTTAGACATGGCATTTTTCGCAATCTGCCAATCCGCATCAAGGTCATCACTCTCTTGAATAACGTCACCTGTGTGGATTACATATTCGATGTTATATGTGTCCTTATCATTTAAGAACGACTCATAAACTGCATTAAAAGTCTTCTCTGAAAATTTCTGAGTGTCAGACACAAAAGCAATTGTGTGAATATTATCCCCAGACATCAGTGGATATGCTGGGGCATTTTCTGTAGTTTCTTCTGTTGTAGCCAAAGTTCCCCCTCCATCAAGAGGTTCTTCTTTTGCACATCCTACAAATGCAAATAGGAAAACTAGAGCGAGAGCAAATGACATAAATCTCTTCATTATATCTTCCCCTTATTCAACCATAGAGTCACAACTACTTGATAAGAACTTGTTTTTTATATCCTTGCAGTTGTTACCTGTGCCGCCATTCTTAACCATAAGAATCTCGGCCAAAATAGCGAATGCGATTTCAGCAGGAGTACCATCAGCAATATCAAGTCCTACTGGCGTATAGATAGTATCAAGTTCTTCCTCAGTTACACCTTGATCACGAAGCATTCCAAAAAGAGTATCTTTCTTTTCACGGCTTCCCACCATACCAACATATTTTGGCTTCTTTTGAAGAGCGCCTTTAAGGCCCTGTGCATCAAAATCATGATTCCATGCTGCACAGAAATAATATGCGCCGTCAGGAACTTCATCAGAAAGAATAGCTTCTTCGTAATTTGTGCATTTGATGTAGTGATCTGCAAGTTCTCTACTCTCTGTGATGAGACCTTCGTCACGGTCATCAATAAGAATGGTTGCAAAAGGTAAAAGTTTTGCAGTCTTTAAGAGGCAGTTTCCAACATGTCCGCCACCTACTACTACAAGTGTATTTACAGGATCATAAACCTCTACGAGCAAATCGACACCTGAGTAATTAATAATCTCAGTGGTTTTGCCCTTTGCAATCATTCCTTTAACGATTTTCATACATTCGAATTCAAATGGGCCACCGCCGATAGTGCCGACAATCATACCGTCAGCATACATAATCATTTTCTTTCCAGGGTTTGCTGTGCCAAGTCCATTATTATTTACAACTGTTACAACTGCGTAAGCTTTAAATGATTTCTCGGCCTTTACCATCTCTTCGAATATATTCATAATTTTGTCTCCCTCACAAAATAAAAGTTTGAATCGTAGGAGGGCGCCGTCACACCCTCCCCAGATTCACTTTAAAAATTCAATAATGATTTTTAATAAAATTATTCAGCGATAAGCTCTACAACGAGTTTAGCATATCCGCTTGATACTGTCTCAAGACATGGAGCGAACCATACTGTTCCCTCTTCGCCAACTTCCTTATCCTTCTCGATAGCAAGAAGTGTGTAAGGAGCGTTTACGTCTGTGATTGTGTAAGCGTCGCCCTCATAACCATCGTTGCAAACTGCTACGATAGATGTAGCGTCTTCACAACCAGCTGCCTTAAGAACGTCCTTAATAGCGTAACCGCCATATGTGTTCTCAGAAGCATTACCCTTTGAGTTAACTGTCTCTACAGTGATCTTGTAGATTGAGCAACCTTCGAGGTCCTTGTTTGTGATCTCTTTGCCGTTTACTTTGAATGTGAAGTCAGCAAATGTGATCTTGTCTGTAGCATCCTTAATTTCTGGAGCGCCTTCTGGAGCTTCTACAGCTGTATCATCAACTGGAGCTGCTGTTGTTTCTTCTGCTGCTGTTGTTTCTTCTGCTGCTGGAACCTTAGCACATGCTGCAAATGAAAGAACCATTGCAAGTGCAAGTACGAGTGCGAGAATCTTTGAAAGTTTCATAGTGAATCTCTCCTTTAAAAATTTTTTTATTATTACGGGCCATTACCCATTAATACAAAAATTTTTAAAGGAGAGATTCAC
>DCGF01000047.1 GCA_002314555.1 Ruminococcaceae bacterium UBA1785
CTAACACAGAACTTGCTGTTGGTGGTGCTCCAGTAGAGACACCTGTTGCTGAGGAAGTTGTTCCTGAGCCAGTTGTTGAGGAGCCTGCTCCAGTAGTTGAAGAAGTAGCAGAGCCAGAGCCAATCGTTGAAGAAGTTGCACCTGTAGTTGAGGAAGTTGCTCCTGTAGCAGAAGAACCAGCTCCTGAACTCTCAGGCCTTGGCCTTATCAATGCTGCTCTTGCAGATGCACCTGTAGCAGAGCCAGTAGCTGTAGAGCCTGTTGTTGAAGAGCCAGTAGTAGCTGCAGAGCCAGAATTAGTTCTTTCAAGTGCAGAACCTATCTCTACAGAAGAGCCTGTAGTTGAAGCTCCAGCTCCAGTTGAAGAAGATACACTTATTCCTCAGCAGCCAAACCTTGAAGTAGAAGCTCCTATATTTGCAGAACCTGCTCCAGTTGTAGAGCCAGTAATGCCTGAGCCAGAAGTTGCTCCTGTAACTTTTGAGACTCTTCCTATCAGCGATGAATACATCGAGGAAGTTGCTCCTGCATCAGAGCCAGCTCCAGCTCCAGTTGAAGAAGCTCCTGTAGCAGAAGAACCAGCAGCAGAAGAAAAGGGTAAGGAAGCAAAGATTGGTGATACAATCGTTTCTGATAAGAATACAAATCCTAGCATTATCGCTGTAGCAAATAAATTTGGTGCATCAATTGACAACCTTGTTTCTATCGAGGCTGCTGGTAATGTTCCTATGGTATTTGAATTCTTGTTCCCAGATATGCGTAATGACGCTACTTTGACAGCAGTTTACTTTATCATGAATGGTGAACCTACACTTCCACCAGACGCAGATAAAGAGGGCGTTGTAGCATTCGGTAGAGAGTTCATTACAAACAATGCAGATTTAAGAGCGTTCCTTGCTTAATATATTCGAGTTTTATAGATAGAAAAAGACCCCAAGTCTTAAACTTGGGGTCTTATATTTTTTTAAAATTTTGTGGCATCTGAGAAGCGGCGGCCGGAGTTCTTAACTGGCTGGAGTGTGTCAGGGCTGTAGACCGCGTAGACAAGTGGAGGAATGCCTCCATCGTGCCATACAATCTGATTTCTGCCACTTTCTTTTGCAATGTAGAGATTACGGTCGACAGCTTCAATAAGCTCCTGGGCGGTCATTCCAGCCTTATACATGGCCACGCCGCCGCTGACTGTAATAGTTTTATCAATAACCTCTGAGAGGATGGTGTTTTCTACGGTGTTTCTTATCTGCTCTGCACGGCGGAAAGCCGGTGTGTCCTCAGCGGAAGGGAGGACGCAGATAAATTCTTCTCCGCCGTAACGGGAGACAACGTCAACCTTACGTAAAGAACGCTCTAATATAACTGTGAGGCTCTTTATACAGTCGTCGCCAGCAAGGTGACCGTAGGTGTCGTTTATATTTTTAAAGTGGTCTATGTCGAACATGAGAATTGAGAAAGCACCAAGTTCTCCGTTGTCGACTTTAGAAATACATTTATCAATATATTCTATAAGATAACGTCTGTTATAAGCGCCTGTTAAAGGATCTTTAGTCGCTGCGTTTTCTATGCGACCTAGAAGCTCGTTTGCTTTTTCCTGGCTCTCTTCGAAACGCCTTACAAGTTCGCGGAGGAAGAGACCTATAAATGGACCAACGAAACATACTGACATAGCAATGTCTATATAGGTATTATTTCCTAGGAATGTGAATTTATCACAGTAACCTAGTTTGTAGTCCAAATAGTATACGAACATAATGGACGCAAAGTTTAGGATGAGCATGATAACCATAGAGAGGTTATCAAGTAGGAGAATGGTTGTAACTCCTGCTACTACAAAGAGTAGAGGTATACCACTGTGAATGCCGCCTCCGAAAACATAGAGAAGCGGAAGAAGTAGAGATCCTAAAACAAAAGTGTAAGCTATGTAGATTTTCTTTTGCATAAATGTCTCTTCATCTGATCTTCCTGCGACGAAGAGGAAAGCGAGGAAGAGAAGTATAATGACATTTATTAAAATGAAATAAGGGTCTTTATTAAGAATAAATCCCAGTATTAGAGTCGCAATCATTGAAAAGATTGTCGAGTAGAGAATCTGTTTAAAAAAGTCTCGCTTTAAGTTTGCGTTCTCAACTGCAGACCCTTTGAAGAATAAGGAGTAATCTAACTTCATGACTCCACCTCCTCAAAGATGATACAGTTTCTGCCGTTTTTCTTTGCTTTATAGAGGTTTTCGTCAGCGAGGTTGACGAGTGTTTCTTCATCCATATTATCTGTGAGGGTCGCAACACCGCCACTGATAGTTACAGGTTTGTCTTCTGGAAGAGATGGAGAGAGGATTGATTTTTCGATACATTCTCTAATCTCTTCGGCACGGTTTACCGCTTCTTCTTTTGTAAAGTTTGGAAGAATTAAGAGGAATTCCTCACCGCCGTAGCGAGCGACAATCTCATTCTTCTTACAAGAATTTTTAATAATGGATGAGAGTGCTTTTAGTACTTCGTCACCAAGTAGATGACCGTATGTATCGTTTAATTTTTTAAAGAAGTCTATATCAAACAAAACGACTGATAAAGGTTTTCCTTGGCTTCTAGTAATCTCCATTTGCTCAGAGAGATAACTGTACATAAAACGTCTGTTATATATAGCGGTGAGTGGGTCGATTATAGACTGCTTCTCAACCTGCTGAATGTTATCTTTTACTATCTTTGCCTCTCTTTGATAGAGGTTGAACATTATTTTTGCCATAAGAGCAAGTGCAAGGCAAATAAAGAGCGAGTCAAAGATTACGGCGCTGAAGTTATAGTCTATTTGACTTTGAGCAGAGATTTCAAAAGCAGGAATATCAGCACAGAGTTGAGGCCATTTCCATGATGCATAGAAAATGAAAACATACCAAAATGACTCGAGAGTCGTGATTATAAGACTTATCTTTCCTTTGATAAGGAAGAGAGTTAGTGCCATTCCAAAGCAGAAGAAACTTGGAATGCCTGAATATATGCTACCACCTGCGAGATATAGGGCAGGGAAAAGGAGAAAGTTTACGAGAATAAGGGCAACAACAACTAAAACCTGCTGTTTTGATTTTACTCTGATTCCGATATAACTAAAGAGCGGGAAGGCAAGAGTAATTACAGCAGTGAGCATAATCTCCTGCTGTGATGATTTAATCATTACACATGTTATGAAACCAAAGATACCAACAAGGATTCCCATAAAGAAGATGAGGTTAAAGAATCTCTGTCTTACAGGTATCTGAGGGCCAAATGAAGTTTTAAGAAAGCCCTTAAGTTTTCCCATTAATTGTTCTCCTGCTCCTTAAGCATGCAGCACTTCTTATACTTTTTACCTGAACCACATGGACATGGGTCATTAGGTCCAATTTTTGCGCCTTTACGAACTGTTGG
>DCGF01000070.1:0-2622 GCA_002314555.1 Ruminococcaceae bacterium UBA1785
AATAAAGGAAAGGAGGAGGAAAATGGCTACTAAAAAGACAGAAGAAACAGTGAAAAAAACCACTAAAACTACAAAAAAAGAGAAGACTGTAAAGGAAGATACCTTAACAGCTGAAGAAAAACCTAAGAAAACCACTACTAAGAAGACCACTAAGAAGGCGGAAGAACCAGCTAAAAAAGCAGAGCCAAAAACCTCCAAAAAGCCTACAACTACGAAAAAAACTACTTCCAAGAAAGCAGAAGAAAAGCCTGCTGAAAAGAAGACGGCTGCTAAGAAAGCTGCAGAGAAAAAACCTGCAGAAAAGAAGACTACAACTAAGAAAACTACTAAAAAGGTTGAAGAACCAAAAGTAGAAGAAAAACCTAAGAAAAAAACAACTAAAAAAGCTGCTGAAGAAAAGAAACCAGCAGAGAAAAAGACAACAACAAAGAAAACTGAAACAAAGAAAACTACAACAAAGAAAACAACTGCTAAAAAGACTCCAGCTAAAAAGACTCCAGCTAAAAAAACAACTACTAAGAAACAAACTAAGCCAAAAGAAGAACCTAAGGCAGAAGTTGTACCAGAAGTAGTTGAGGAACCAAAAGCTGAGGTAGTAGAGAAGCCAAAGACTTCTAATGCTTTCCAGTGGAGATATGTGGTTCTTTTCATCCTTATAGGCCTTATCGCTGTATATGGTTTAAATCTCTTTAAAAACAGTGTTGCTAATGCACGTGCTTATGCGAAGATGATGAATGAACTCGCCACAGCGGAGAAAGTTACTTCTACAACGAAGCCAAAGCCTACAGAGAAGAAAACTGACGAAACCACAACAGAGACATGGTACATCCTATGGGAAGAGTACGATCGTACAACAACTACTACGACCGAACCTACTACCGAGGAAACAACCACAGCTCCTACTACTGAGACTACAACTGCACCTCAAAAGGAGGAAGAACCGGCAGCTCAGCCAACTCCAGACTCACAGCCTGAACCTACTCCTGATTCAAATACAACTCCAGATTCATAGTATTATGTATATCAAGTTTAAGTAGGTGTTTTGATGCTCGTTAATTTTTTGATTGTAGGAAAGCAGGTTTTGGTACTGTGTGTACTGATGGGACTTGGCTTTCTATGTAATAAAGTTCATTGGCTTGATGAGAAGGCAGTAAAGAGTATTACGAATATAGTTCTTTACTTCGTAACTCCTTGTGTAATCATTAATTCATTCTCTAGAGAGATGGATAAGACATTGCTCTATGGACTTTTGATTACTGCTTTGATAGCGTTCTTAGTATTCGGATTCTCTATAGCTTTTGCACATATGTGTATTAAGGATAAGGATCCTGATACTGAGAGAATATATAGATACGCTGCTATCTTCGGCAACTGCGGATTTATGGCTTTGCCACTTGAACAGGCAGTGCTTGGAGACGTAGGCGTATTTTATGGCGCAGTTTATATAGCTGTATTTAATCTAATAGTTTGGACATACGGCGTTTGGCTTATGAGCGGGGATAAGAAGAACGTAAAGCCTAAAGCTCTTCTTACAAATCCTGGACTTATAGGTACAGTGATTGGAATATTAGTTTTTGTACTTCAGATTAGATTGCCATCAGTTATAGATACATCTATAGAATACATGGCTGCACTTAATACACCGCTTCCTATGATTATCATCGGTTACTATCTTGGTAACTTAAGCGTTTCAAGAATAGTTTCAAATAAGAAGCAGTATTTAATTAGTTTTTATAAGTTGATTCTATTTCCGGCTGTAGCGCTCTTTATGATGTATTTTGCAAATATTGACCCGGTTATTATGGTTGTTTGCACAATAGCCTCTGCGGCGCCGTCAGCGGCAAATACAGCGATGTTCGCAACGCTGTACAATAAAGACGCTGAGCTAGGCGCGCAGATTATGTCGGTATCAACCTTGATATCGCTTCTTACACTTCCAGTGCTTGTGGCGCTGGCACAGTATATTTCATAAAAAGAAAAAGAGGACTCGAAAAGAGTCCTCTTATTTTATATAGTTTTATGTAGCTGTGCCACCTGAAAAGTCGCTTGGCGTTTGTCCACCTTGCTGTGGACCGCCACCTTGCTGCATACCGCCCTGTGGCATCTGAGGCGTTGTTCCACCTTGCTGTGCGTTAGCACCAGAATCGTTTTCATCTCTGTTAGCACCTGGGTCTGTGCCGCCTTGCTGCTGCATTCCGCCACCGCCGAAGCCGCCACCCATGCCACCGCCGAGAGCGTTCTCACTACCATAGATGTTTCCATCCATTTCTATCTCATCGCTGAGTGAGCCGATGCTAATAGTATATGTAGAACCATCTTTAATGTCTGGGCATGTGATAAGTACTGAGTTATATTGTTTGTCAGGAGTCCAGTTTATGAGCTCGTTTCCACTGCTGTCCTTTAAGATAACGGAATCAGTCGATTTAGAGTTTGTATTATAAAGGATAACACCTTGGTCAGCGTCATCAAAGATTTCTGCCATACCGGACATACCTGTTGCTACGAGAACACCACCCGTAACAGATGCGTTCGTCTCAAAGTCAAATGCACAGTCACCGTCATTAATAGCGCCTGAGATATAGCTTTCACCGCCTGTAACTGTGATGGAACCGTTTGAGTCTT
>DCGF01000070.1:2644-4790 GCA_002314555.1 Ruminococcaceae bacterium UBA1785
CTCAATATGAAGATATCCGCCTGAGATTTCAAGGAGGATAGTGTCGTTATTAAATTCGGAAGAGGTATTGATACCATCGTCTTTAGCAGTGATGTCAATCTTACCACCGCTTATATATGTCTGTGTACCTTCAATACCTTCTGTGCCGGCATTTATGGTAAATGTACCGCCGCCGATATAAACGATACCGCTTCCAGTTTCATCGCCATTTTTAGATTTGATACCTTTTTCTCCGGCGCTCAAAGTAAATGTTCCGTCGTTTATGAGAACGGACTCCTTACCAGACAGTGCGTGTTCGTCAGAAGTCACATCATAAACGCCTCCAGTTACTTTGAGGTCGTTCTTTGAAACTATGCCATGTCCTATGGCGTCAATTGTGAGCGCTCCGGTACCGTTAAGTGTTAAATCATCTTTTGAGAATATGCAAGCATCGATGTTTGTTATGTCATCATATGTAGCATATGAACCTGTATTTTTTAAAGTGTTAGTTGTACCATCAGCAAGAGTGATAAATACCTTGTCGGCATTTTCGACTAGGATGCATGCGTTGTTCTTTGCTGTAATAGTAACGCCACTGAGCACAAGTTGAACTTTTTCGGTGTCACCGACATTTACGACTATGGATGCATTAAGATTGCCTGAAAGCACATAGATTCCTTCTTCTGTGATTTTAACATCTTCAGAACCTGAAAGAGTTACACTCTGTGCGTCTTTTGCATCGTATGATGGATCTAAATCTCTATCGCTAAAAAGGTCTGTTGTATCAAGTGAGCAGGTACCTGCTTCTACTTTTCCTGTAGAAGTGCCTGTTACTGTGCTAGAAGATGTTTTGGTATCTTTGCCACAGGCGGAAAAACAGGTAACTATGAGGCAAAGGGAGAGGAATAAAGCTAATAATCTTTTAATCTTCATTATAAAGCTGCAACCTCCTTCTCAAGACCAATTGTAGCCATAGATACTTCAAGGTTACCATTTCTTTCGCGGATTGCGTCGACCATTTCTTTTTCTTTGCTGGCATCCTTTAAGCGCACGAAGTGTTTAAGTTTAAACATTGTACCCATGTTTGTTGTCTTAACTTGTTCAAGTGAAAAACTGTTTGTGTATTTGTTTAAAATATCATCAAACATATTTGAGTAATCGAGGTTCTCTGGGATTGTAATTCTAAGAATTTTATTTCTCTTTGAGCTCTTTAAATATTTATCTTCAACTATGCTATAGATAAGGAGCATAAGTGACATGATAGCTGTATAAAGGCAAGCAAAACCGATATATCCCATGCCCATGATGAGACCTGCGCACATAGCGAGGAAAACTACTGCTATTTCTTTTGCAGTACCAGGTGCTGAGCGGAATCTAACGAGAGCAAAAGCACCAGCAACAGCGATACCTGTGCCGATATTTCCATTTACCATCATAATTACTACACATACAACTGCTGGAATTAGAGCAATGGTTGTAATAAAGCTTGTTGAACATTTTGTTTTAAATACGTAAGCGAGTGAAATAACAAGTCCGATGACAAGAGATACTAAAATACAAGTAATAAAAGATCCTACATCTATTGTAGTAGCTGTGGCCAAAGATGTACCGTTATCAAAAATACTGTTAAATGCTGTTTCCATAAAATCCTCCGTATGCTGTTCCATATTTGGAAAATGATGTTTTAAATATTTTTTCTTCGCTTAGGAATCTTGCAAGCCAAAGAGGAACTGCTGTTGAAGTTTTAACTTCCATCAATACTTTTCCTTCTGGCAATATAGGGGTACATTCTGCATCTGAACTTAGCTCTAGATGATCTCTTCTGTATTTGATGTTGTCATCAAAAGTAATTCTAAAATCAGATGGTTCAATAGAGTAATATGCTTCTCTGTCGTATGAGAGGAATACCTTTGGCTTTAATGGGCCATATCGTCCTCTAAAATAGTCTATTTTCCTCGATATCTGTGTGTTTTGAGGGAGAGGCTCTCCACTTAGAAAAAACTCCTTTGCGGCCTCCTCAGGCATTTTTATACGCCTTTTATATACTATTCTTGCATATTTCTTTTTCATCTCAATATATACAGGAGATAAATGCTTTGGTTTGCCATAACTTCTAATTCGAAGTTTCTCTTTGTACAATGGCTTTTCAATTGATTCTCTTATCAAT
>DCGF01000104.1:0-5685 GCA_002314555.1 Ruminococcaceae bacterium UBA1785
CCTTAAGACAGGTAAACCACTTGTTTCTCGTTCTCTTACAGTTGACGGTTCAGCTATTACTGAGCCAAAGAACATCCGTGTACCAATCGGTACATTGATCTCAGACATCATTGATTTCTGCGGTGGCTTCAAAGGCACACCTTATAAAGTAATCAGCGGCGGCCCTATGATGGGTATGTCTATCTATGATGTTAACGTTCCTCTTCTTAAGAACAACAACGCTGTCCTTGCTTTCTCTGCTGATACAGTAAAAGTTAAGACAGAGCGCGCTTGTATCCGTTGCGGACGTTGCGTAGACGCTTGCCCAATGAGCCTTATGCCTACTAAGATTGAGACACGTGCTCATCTTAAGGATGCAGACGGCTGTGCAGCAGCTGGTGCTATGACATGTATGGAATGTGGTTCTTGTGCATATGCTTGCCCATCAGGTAGACCACTCGTTCAGTACATGCGTCTTGCTAAGGCAGTAATTAGAGAGGAGAGTGCTAAATAATGGAACTTAATAACAAGCTTACCGTTTCAGCATCACCTCACGTTAAATCTGCTGAAACAACCACAGGCATTATGCTCGATGTTATCATCGCTCTTATTCCTGCTGGTATCGCATCAATTTTTGTATTTGGTATCAGAGCTCTTGCAATTATCTTGACTTCTGTTATCGCTTGCGTACTTATAGAGTACCTTTCACGTAAAGTAATGAAGCGTGATCAGACTGTTGGTGATTTATCAGCAGTTGTTACTGGTCTCCTTCTCGCTTATAACCTTCCAGCATCTATCCCTCTTTGGGAAGTTGTTTTCGGCGCAGTAGTTGCTATTGTTGTTGTAAAGCAGATGTTTGGTGGTATCGGTTGTAACTTTGTAAACCCAGCACTCCTTGCTCGTATCGTTATGATGTCTGCATTCCCAGCTAAAATGTCAGCTGGTGCTTTTGTAGCAACAAACGTTACAGGTTGGGACGTTGATGGCGCAACAGGTGCAACTCCAATGGGTCTCATCTCACTTGCAGATGGCATCAAGGATGGCGCTCCTACTCTTATGCAGATGTTCGTTGGTACAACATCAGGTTGTATCGGTGAAGTTTCTGCTCTTGCTCTTATCCTTGGTGGTGTTTACCTTATCATCCGTAAGGTAATCTCCCCTATCATTCCATGTGTATATGTTGGTACAGTAGCTCTTATCATGCTCATCGCTTTTGGTGATGTAAATGCTATGGCTTATGAAGTACTTGGTGGCGGTCTCATGATCGGTGCTATCTTCATGGCTACTGACTACACAACAAGCCCAATCACAAAGAACGGTAAGATTATCTATGCTCTTTGCTGCGGACTTCTCACATGCCTTATTAGACTCTTCGGTAGCCTTCCAGAGGGCGTATCATTCTCAATCATCATCATGAACATCCTTGTTCCTCATATTGAGAACGCTACAAAGCCTACTATCTTTGGCACCGTTAAAGAAAAAAAGAATAAGGAGGAAGCTAAGTAATGAAAAAGATGAATGCAAAGGACATCTTAGTCCCAACAATTTCTCTCTTCGTTATCTGCCTTGTTGCAACAGCTCTCCTTGCTCTTGTTAACATGATTACAGTAGATAAAATCGCTGCTAACACTCTTGCTACTGCTGCAGAATCTAGAAAGTCAGTTCTTTCTGAAGCTGCAGACTTCAAAGAGGTTGATATGGACGGCGACAAAGTAACAGATTACTATGAAGGCGTTGACGCATCAGGTAATGTTATCGGTTACGTATTTGACTGCTCAGGTGAAGACAAAGGTTACGGCGGAGACGTTTCAGTAACAGTTGGTATTTCAGTTGACGGTACAATCACAGGCATCCAGCCAGATGACGTTTCAAACGAAACTCCTGGTCTTGGCCAGAACTCAAACAAGTCTTCTTGGAAGGCACAGTTTGTTGGTGAGTCTGGTGACCTTACAGTTGTAAAGAGCGACAAAACTGCTCAGGAAAATACAACAGATGGTAAGATCAATGCTCTTACAAGTGCTACTATTACATCAAAGGCTGTAACAAGCTCAGTAAATGCTGCACTTGATATGTTTGATGAGATTGGAGGCGCTAAATAATGGCTGAGAAGAAAACTTTAGGCCAGGAATTTTCTAAGGGCCTCATTAAGGAGAACCCAGTTCTCCGTTTAGTACTTGGTACTTGCCCTACTCTTGCTGTTTCAACATCTATTGAAAACGCTATCGGTATGGGTATCGCTGCTACAATCGTTTTGATCTGTTCAAACATTGTTATTTCAGCACTCAGAAAGGTAATCCCTAACAAGGTTCGTATCCCTTGCTACATCGTAGTTATCGCTGCTTTCGTAACAATCGTACAGCTCCTCGTTAAGGCATTTGCTCCTGCACTTGATACCGCTCTTGGTATTTACCTTCCACTTATCGTTGTTAACTGTATCATCCTTGGCCGTGCAGAAGGTTTCGCTAATAAGAACGGCGTTATCGCTTCAGCAGTAGACGGTGTTGGTATGGGCGTAGGTTTCACAATTGCTTTGACACTTATGGCAGCAATTCGTGAGTTCTTCGGTTCAGGTAACCTTACACTTAAGGTACTTGGCTACGGTACAACTCTTCAGGATATCTTCGGACTTGGCGAGACAGACGTTCTCACAGCTATCGGTCTCGAACCAATCCTTATCTTTATCTTAGCTCCTGGCGGATTCTTTACATTTGGTCTTCTTATGGCTTGCGCAAACAAACTTGCTGAGAAGGCTGGTAAGCCAAAGGCTGAGCTTAAGGGCTGTGAAGGTTGCCCAATGGCAGCTACATGCTCTATTAAACTTGACGGAAAGGAGTGTGCTGAATAATGACTATTACAGGTCTCGTAGCAATCTTGCTCGCAGCTATCACTACCAACAACTTTATTCTTTCTAAGTTCCTTGGTATCTGTCCTTTCCTCGGTGTTTCTAAGAAAACAAACACTGCTCTTGGTATGTCTGCAGCCGTTATCTTCGTAATGGTTCTTGCTACAGCTGCTACATATCCACTTAACGTTCTCCTTGAGAAGAACGACATGGCATATCTTCAGACAATCGTTCAGATTCTTGTAATCGCTGGTCTTGTACAGTTCGTTGAGATCGTATTAAAGAAGTATATTCCTGGTCTTTATCAGGCACTCGGTGTATACCTTCCTCTTATCACAACAAACTGCGCAGTACTCGGTGTAGTACAGCTCAACGTTCAGAACGGTTATGGCTTCCTTCCATCAATCGTTAACGCTCTTGGTGGCGGTCTCGGTTTCATGGTAGCTATGCTCATGTTCTCAGGCGTACGTGAAAGACTTGAAGGCAATGAATATCCTAAGTTCTGGGAAGGCCTTCCAATTACACTTGTTGCCGCTGCTATCACAGCTTGTTCATTCCTTGGATTTACAGGTCTTGTTGAAGGCATCTTCGGTGCATAAGAAAGGTAGGGAAATATAATGAGTCCAATTTTACTTGCAGTAATCATTGTTTCCGTTACCGGTATTGTGCTCGGTCTCATCCTTGCTGTTGCATCTATCGTAATGGCAGTTCCTGTTGATGAGAAAGCGGAAGCAATTCAAGAAGTTCTCGCTGGCGCTAACTGTGGTGCTTGCGGATACTCAGGTTGTGCTGGTTATGCTGGTGCTCTTTCAAAGGGTGACTGCACAGACTGCACACTCTGTGCTCCAGGTGGCGCTGACTGTGCTGCAGCTATTGCTGAAATCATGGGTCTCGCTGCTGGCGAAATGAAGCCAATGACAGCAGTTGTTAAGTGTCATGGTACAGCTGAAAAAGCTCCTGACGCTATGAACTACGTTGGCGACATGAGCTGTAAAACAGCTTCTCAGCTCTTCGGTGGTCCAAAGGGTTGTAACTATGGTTGTCTCGGTCTTGGTGACTGCGTTAAGGCTTGTCCTTATGGCGCTCTCTCAATCGTAGACGGCATTGCAAAAGTTGATCCACTCGCATGTAAAGCATGTAAGGTTTGTGTTAAGACATGTCCAAAGGGCATTATCGACATCGTTCCTCTCTTTGAGCAGAAGGCTCTTAACTTCTGCATGAACAAAGATAAGGGTAACCTTACAAGCAAGCAGTGCTCAGTTGGTTGTATCGGATGTATGAAGTGCGTTAAGGTTTGTGAATTTGATGCAGTTCATGTTGAAGACAACAAAGCAGTCGTTGACTACGACAAGTGCACAGCTTGTGGCAAGTGCGTTGAAGGCTGTCCAAAGAAGTGCATCGAGCTCGTTGCACTTGGTTGCGATAAGTAATCAACTATTCATTCAACAATATACCCTCCTAGGTTCGCCTAGGAGGGTTTTGTTTTGTCTCCCGTCGGGTCGAAACGCCTTAAACTCTTGTCATATACATATAATGCAATTATTATTTAAAAAAAATAAAAAAAGTTGTAGCCATCTATAAAAATCATTCGTATAAAGAAGTGTAAGACAAAAAAACAAACACATTTTGGAGGTAATTAAAATGGCAGAAAAGATTTTAAACGAGAACGAACTTGAGAACGTTGACGCAGGCGCTATCTACGGTGCAGGCCCACAGATTATGACAGCAACAGATGACAACCAGGACGATTCAAGCAATGATCCAAAGATGGTTGGCTTCTACAAAGTTCCAATCTAACAGGTAAGAATCACAAAGACCGTAGCTATGAGGCTGCGGTCTTTTTATATTATATATTGTTAAAAATATGAACAACTTTTTGTATATTCACTTTCGCTTTTGCAAAAAGATTGTTATCTTTTTGTCAAACCTATTGACTATTATTATAACTATGTATATAATAGGTCCTGTTATTTTGATTACAATTATTGGAGGAAATATATTATGGCAAGAGTTTATAACTTCTCAGCTGGCCCATCAATGCTCCCTGAGTCAGTTCTTAATCGTGCAGCAGATGAGATGCTCGACTACGAGGGCACAGGCGAATCCGTAATGGAGATGAGCCACAGAAGTAAAGAATATGATGCAATCATCAAAGGCGCAGAAGCTCTCCTTCGTGAGCTTATGGAAATCCCAGATAACTATAAGGTACTTTTC
This sequence comes from Ruminococcaceae bacterium UBA1785, assembly GCA_002314555.1. GTDB lineage: Bacteria > Bacillota > Clostridia > Oscillospirales > Acutalibacteraceae > UBA1227. The sequence goes on from DCGF01000104.1 coordinate 5,036, forward strand.
CTTCAGGGCGGTGCTTCAACACAGTTTGCAGCTATCCCTATGAACTTCATGAACGGTTCAGGTAAAGCAGACTACGTAGTTTCTGGTCAGTGGTCAAACAAAGCTATGAAAGAAGCTCAAAAATACGGTGACGTAAAAGTAGTTGCTACTTCAAAAGAGCAGAACTTCTCATGCGTTCCAGCAGTAGATCCTAAAGAACTCAGACCTGATGCTGACTACGTTTATGTTTGTCTTAACGAGACAGTACATGGTAACCTTATGAGAAAGCTTCCAGAGTGTGGCAACGTTCCACTTATCGCCGACATCTCTTCTTGCTTCCTCTCAGAGCCACTTGATATTTCTAAGTTCGGTATGGTTTATGGCGGCGCTCAGAAGAACGTTGCCCCTGCAGGTCTCACTATCTGCATTATCCGTGAGGACCTCCTCGGTAATGCACGTGACATCACACCTTCTATGCTCGACTATGCACTTATGGCAGAGAACGACTCTCTCTATAACACACCACCATGCTATAACATCTACATCTGTAAGCTCGTTCTTGAGTGGATTAAGAAACTTGGTGGCCTCGATGCTATGAAGAAGCGTAACGAAGCTAAGGCTAAAATTCTCTATGACTTCCTCGACGAATCAGAGATGTTTAAGGGCACAGT
>DCGF01000104.1:5793-6800 GCA_002314555.1 Ruminococcaceae bacterium UBA1785
GGTCACCGTTCTGTAGGTGGTATGCGTGCATCCATCTATAACGCTATGCCTGTTGAGGGTGTTGAAAAACTCGTTGACTTTATGAAGCAGTTCGAACTTGAGCATAAAGAAGTTAAGTAAGAGGTATTTATAATGTTTAAGATTTTAACTTTAAATAAGATTTCTCATTACGGTCTTGATAACTTTGACCGTAAGACATATACATACGGCACAGAGATGGAAGCTCCAGACGCTATCATCGTTCGTTCTGCTGCTATGCACGACTATGACTTCGACCCAGCTACAGTTGCTGTTGCACGTGCTGGTGCTGGTGTTAATAACATCCCTATCGATAAATGTGCTGAAAACGGTATCGTAGTATTTAACACTCCTGGTGCTAATGCAAATGCAGTTAAAGAATTAGTAATTGCTGATTTAATTATTGGTGCAAGAAATTTAAAAGAAGCAAGCACATGGGCAAATTCATTACAAGGCGATGACATTGCAAAACAAGTTGAAAAAGGTAAAGGTGCATTCGTTGGTTCAGAAATCTTAGGCAAAACATTATGCATTTTAGGTTTAGGTGCAATCGGTAGAAAAGTTGCAAAAGCTGCACACGATTTAGGTATGAATATCATTGGATATGACCCATTCTTATCACCAGCCGCAAAAGAAGAAATTCCTTTTGCAACAGTATGTGATAAATTAGAAGATTCTTATGCAAATGCAGACTTCATCACATTACATATGCCTGCAACACCTGAAACAACAAAAATGATTAATGCTGACTCATTATCAAAGATGAAAGATGGCGTTATTATTGTAAACGCAGCAAGAGTTGAACTCGTAGATATCGATGCAATGAAAGAAGCTATCAAATCAAAGAAAGTTAAGAAATATGTTGCAGATTTCCCAGATGCAGACAGCAACAATGTTGAAGGAATCGTAACAATTCCACACCTCGGAGCATCAACAGAAGAAGCAGAAGACAACTGCGCTGAAATGGCTGCAAAAGAATTAAAAGAATA
>DCGF01000060.1:0-217 GCA_002314555.1 Ruminococcaceae bacterium UBA1785
GCGGTATTCTTGAGCAGTGCATTCACTCAGGTTTCGGCGCTACATATTTCGGCGAAATGATGTCAGGCCCTGAGTATGCAGATAGATTTGTTAAGCTTGTTGAAAAGACAAACATTGTTGTTAAAGTTGATACTATGGTTTTAAATCTCACAGAGAACAACCAAGTAATCTGCTCAAACAAAGATGACGGCATCTACGCTATCAACGCTAAAGCCGT
>DCGF01000060.1:400-8054 GCA_002314555.1 Ruminococcaceae bacterium UBA1785
CTCGTCGTATGACACTTGAGGGTGCAAAGGTTGAATGCGTCTGTGAAGTAATGCCTTATTCAGGTGGTCTTCAGAGAAACATCGTTCAGTGTCTTGAGGACTTTGATATTCCTCTCTATCTCTCATGCACAGTTATCGAAGTACATGGTACTGACAGAGTTACAGGTGTTACTATCGCTGACGTTGACGAGAAGATGCTCCCTATCCCTGGTACTGAGAGATACATCGAATGCGATACAGTTCTCCTCTCAGTTGGTCTTATCCCTGAGAACGAACTTTCAAATCAGATAGGTCTTGAGATGGACCCTATCACACGTGGCCCTAAGGTTAACGAGATGCGTGAGACATCACACAAAGGTGTATTTGCTTGCGGTAACGTACTTCAGGTACATGACCTTGTTGACTTCGTTACACAGGAATCTCAGATTGCTGGTAAGGGTGCTGCTCAGTACATTAAGGGCACTACAGAGCCTGAGTACGTAACATGTAAGGGTATCAACGGTGTTCGTTACACAGTTCCACAGAGAATTAATAAGAACAACCCTGAAGAGGTTAAAATCTACTTCCGTGTTGCTAACGTATATAAAGATAAGCGCGTAGTAGTAACTTGTAATGGCAAAGAGCTCTGGAACAGAAAGAAGCTCAAACTTGCTCCTGGTGAGATGGAAAACGTATTCATCAAACCAGAAGATTTAGCTACAATGAATGCTGGCGACGAGATCGTCGTATCAATCGAGGAGGCGTAAGTAAATGACTGAAAGAAATCTTATTTGTATCGCTTGCCCTCGTGGTTGCCCTATCAAAGTAACACTTGATGACAACAAAGAAGTTGTAAACGTTGAAGGTGCTACTTGTAAAAACGGTGACAAATATGCTCGTGACGAAGTAACACATCCACTTCGTAACCTCACATCCACAGTTAAAGTTTCTGGCGGTATCGCTACAGTTGCTCCAGTTCGTACAAACGGCGACATTCCAAAGGAACTTCTCTTCGATGCTATGAAGGTTATAAACAGTGTTACAATCGAGGCTCCTGTTCACGTTAACGATATCGTTATCAAAGACATCCTCGGTACTGGAATCGACGTAATCGCTACAAACGAAATCGCTTAATTAAAGCAAAATTAAACCCCGCCAAATCGGCGGGGTTTTTATTTTTAAAGATTAGGAAATTCTATATTTCTTATCTACTGGATACTTATAATCCCAAGTCTTAAATCTATCACTGATGAAGTTAGTAACTACTGAGAAAGCAGCTGTAGCCTCAGGAATGATGCCGTGGAAGAGTACGAATACGTGCCAGAGGTGATGTCCACGGAAGATTGTTACAGGGATATCGTGTGAGTGAAGGTTATCTACGATACGCTCTGTGTCTGACATAAGGAGTTCCCATGTACCTACAGTGAAGCACATTGGTGGGAAATCGTGGAAGTCAGCATATACTGGAGATACGTATGGATCATATCTGTCAGCATTTTCACACCAGCTGTAGATATCGAAGTTCATGAGCTTGTCTTTCTTCTCATCTGTTAATACGCCACCGTTGATTCCGAAGAGAGAGTCGTTCTCATAGTTATCCTTATATGAGTCGCCTGTACCCATCATATCTGTCCAAGGTGAGAATAAGAAAGCACCGTTTGGTAATTCTCTACCAGCATCACGGAGTTTGAGCATCATAGCAAGACAGAGGTTACCACCTGCTGAGTCACCGCCACAGCAAATGTTAGCTGGCTTAAAGCCGAGTTTGCCTGTGATCTCATCCCAAACGTCAAGAGCCTGGTTGAGCTGTGTTGGATACTTAGCCTTTGGAGCTACGTCGTAGTCAACATAGATAACTGTTGCTCCACCTGCTGCATCTGAGAAATAACGTGACTGATAACGATATACCCAGTTGTGCTTTCCAAGATAAGCGCCACCGTGAAGATAATAAACTACGTTATCATTCTTCGCGCCTGTCTTTGGATAGTAAATTTCATACTTTGTACCGTTCTTTGTCTTACCTCTTGTGTAAGTAAAGTCTCTATTTACCTTTCTAAAGATAAGCCAGTCCATGCCTGTTGAACCAGGAATACCAGAATCATGAGTTTCTGGATTCATGTTGATTACATGACGATAATAAAAACGGATTATTTTCGCCATTCTGCTTACGCTGTCCATATTATTTCCTCCGATTTATATAAATTTTTTTGAACACAAATTAAGATAAACGATAAATCTTATTAGGATAACTATACTCCCAAGTTTCAAATCTGTCACTAATAAAGTTTGTTACAACAGAAAAAGCAGCAGTTGCTTCTGGAATAATTCCATGGAAAAGTGTAAACACATGAAACATTCCATTTCCGCGGAAAACTGTTACTGGAATATTTTCAGCCTTAAGTTTTTTAACAATAGTTTCTGTATCTGATCTAAGCATTTCATCACAACCAACAGTAAAGCACATTGGCGGGAAGTTTTGATACTCCGCATATACTGGTGACACATATGGGTCTGCCCTATCGGCGCCCTTGCACCAACCATAGACATCAAAATCCATAAGTTTTTGCTTTGCTTCCTCTGTGAGAGTTTTTCTCTTGTTACCGAACATAACATCAACATTGTAGTTATCAATATATGAGTCACCAGAACCGAGCATATCAGCCCAAGGTGAGAAACAAAATGCGCCTCTTGGCATTGGTCGTTTGGCATCACGGAGTTTTAGCATCATTGCAAGACAGAGGTTACCACCTGCTGAGTCGCCACCACAAACAACATTTTCAGCCTTAAAGCCAAGTTTGCCTGTAATCTCATCCCAAATATCAAGTGCTTGATCAAGTTGTGTAGGATAAAGAGCCTTTGGTGCTACGTCATAGTCAACATATACAACTGTTGCGCCACCTGCTGCTTGGCTGAAATAACGGGATTGATATCTATATATCCAGTTTTGCTTTCCAATGTAAGCGCCACCATGAAGATAGTAAATTACGTTGTCGTTCTTAGCACCTGTTTTTGGAGAATACACTTCGTATTTGGTTCCATTCTTGGTTTTTGCATCGTAATGTTTAAACTCTCTATTTGGGGTTTTCCAAAAAAGTTTATTTAAACCCGAGCAAGGTACAATTGCAGAATCAACTCGCTCTGGATTTACTGAAGCAAACAAATAAAGAGCTTCTCTAATCAATAATCCAGTTAAACTTACCATTTTCTCTTCCCCTTTATTTTAATAAAATTAAACCCCTTTGGTCTCGCCGTAGAGGATTGTGCTACTCTCTGAACTCTTTTTGATTTCTTCGAGCGAGCAGCCTTTAGCTTCTGCAAGGATTTGCATAACAAGCGGCGAGCAGAAACCGCCCTGACAGCGGCCCATTCCTGGTCGGCAGCGACGCTTGATAGCGTCGAGTGTGTAGACCGGAAGCGGACTGTCAAGGGCATCTAAAATTTCGCCCTTCGAAATCTCTTCACAACGACAGACAATCTGACCATAGTCAGGATTCTCTTTAATAAGCTTTGCCCGCTCCTCTGGAGCCATATCCTTAAGATGTGGCTTTTTCGGTCTTCTAGGATTAAATGAAGTATTTCTTTCAACCTTCATGCCACATTTTTCTAAATATTCTACGGACCATTTGGTAAGGTCTTCAGCAATAGCTGGTGCTGCTGTAGCACCAGGTGACTGAACACCTGCGGCCTCCATGATGTTTTCAGTGAAGATACCAGGTCTTACCTGGAAGTCCTCCTCATAAGACGGAGAACGTACACCTGTGAAATATGCTATGACATCAGAAGGTTCAATACCCTCTGAGACTTTCATCTCTTCTCTAACAATCATATCGAAGATATCTTTCTCAGTGGATATGTCTTCCCTGTCTGGAGTCTCAGTAGCATTAGGACCGATAATCATATTTTTATCTACAGTATGAATAACTGCAAGTCCCTTACTAGTGTTCTCATGAGAGAGAGCAAACTTAACAGATTCTACTTTAGCTTTAATTCCCTTCTGTACTCCTTCAACTACTGTTATAGGAGATTTATCCATAGTGGAATTAATAAACTTTCCAACCTTTTTATCAAGGATTATATCTGTACCCTTTCTAGGGTGAATTGTAAATGTACGGTCGCCTGCCATATCAGCTATGACGTCTGTATATACACCTGCGGCATTTACTACAACCTTTGGATAGATAGTTCCCCTGTTAGTTTCTACAGAGATAATCTTTCCGTCCTTTACCTCCATACCGATACAAGCGGTATCAAGGCAAATCTTCGCACCATTTTGTACAGCGTTCTCAGCGAGAGCAATGTTGAACTTATATGGGGACATAAAGCCACCAGTTGGCATATAGAGTGCGTAGTTAGTCCAAGATGGAGCATATGGTTCAAGCTTTAAAAGTTCTTCCCTACCTATAACTTTAACGCCGTCAATATGTAGTCTAAATGAGTTAAGCCAAAGAGCATAGAGAAGTATCTTCTCCCAACGCTCTTTAACTATAAGAAGATGACCAGGTCTCTCAAAAGGAAAGTCAAGTTCATCTGAAAGCTGTTCAAACATAGCATTTCCGCGGTGACAGTAGATATGCTTTCCGGATTTTGGTGAGTAGTTAATACCTACGTGAACTGCGCCACCGTTTCTAGATGACTGACCAGATGATACGTCAGGACCTTTTTCTATAAGCATAACGTTTAGCTTATATTTTCTGAGTTCACGCGCGGTGGCACAGCCGGTAAGACCGCCGCCTATAATAAGAACGTCAGGCGTCTCTCCATCATAAAGCTTATCAGTGACAGAAGGTAACTTTACCTTCTGCTCAAAGCCTTTAAGCTTTATGTCATTAATGACGCCTAAGTATTCTTTTCCGGCGGCTTTTTTGCCAGCGCGCACGATCTTTCCCCAGTCATCAAGTTCACCGCGGAGAACGATACATCCTCTCTCCTCGGTGACCTCTATTGATGGATCAATTTCGTGTATCTTATTTACTTTCTTTTCGAAAGAATTGCTCATTTTTAAGAGTCCTTTAAGTATCTTGTTATATAAACTATGGGTTTAAAAAAGTGGTATCAAAAACCAAAAAAATATTAAAACTGATATTAAGATATTAAATCTTTGAAATGAAGTCCTTCATATATTTTTGAAGGAGTTCTTTTTCTGATTCAATCTGCCAAATGCCGTAGCGAAGTACCCATGCTACGATATCAAACGGCTGTGACTCAGCCTTCTCTATTCCTGTGAGTTTTGTATATGCCTTCATGTATTTATTGAAGATGAATACACGGATAGTGCCATAGAGGAAGAGCTCGAGCTTTGAACATCCTGGGAAGAGTTCTGCGTCATGGAAGAGCCAGTTCATCATGGCAACTTCACAGCGTGGGTCACCCTTACAAGCTGTCATCCAGTCGATAGTCTGAGCTTCACCTGTCTCCTTATTAATCATGATGTTATCCGTGTGGAAATCAAGGTGAATCATGTTATCAGTTGCTGGAAGATTCTCAATATATGAGATAGCCTTCTTCTTTTCATCCTCTGAGAGGAAAGAGAAAGCAGCGGTGTTTTCATTAATAGTATTTACAGCAACTTCTCTTACATCACGAAGATTTGGAGTAATCTGCTTATGAACTAAAGCATGCTGCTCTGCGATTATTGGACCGCCCTTTAAAAGAAATGAAGGGCTGATTTTTGTTGGGGCATCTGTGAGTGAAATACCGTACAGTTTTTTAAACACAAGGCCGTTTCTGCCGTTAACCTTATACATGCCAAAGCATTCCATAGGTGTACAGCCTTTTTCGAATGCAGTACAGGTATTCTCATACTCAATTTTTAAGCTCGCGTCATCAACATCCTCATGATAGAGCTTTAAAACCTTCTCATCACCTATGTCAAAAACGTCTGATGAACGTGCTCTAAAAAGGGTTTCTTTACCCTCGATGAGTTTTTCAAGTTCTGCGTTTGTCATACATACTTCCCCCAATCTAAAAATCCGAAATATAACATAAATAATTATTGCATATTAGAGCATATTTTTCAATATTATGAGACCTAATAGTATATATAAAACTTGTCCCCATTTTATTGACCACAAAACCCAAAAGTAGTATAATATTTCAATGTATAACCACTATATCTTGTGGAATTCATTTAAGGAGGTGTGGTAATGGGGAGAAATAGACAGTCGAATAAATTCGTAAATATCATAGGCATAATTCTTATCTCAATTTCACTGATTCTCGCCTATTCGTCAAAGGTTATAGACTTTGATAAGATTACCGCGCCTTTTGAGCAAGCTGTTAAAGGAACTATCGTCGGTGACTGGATTGACGAAGCTAAAGAACATGAACTCGAGCGAGAAATCGAAGGAAGTGAAACCCCTGCCCAGGAACTTGCCAAGAACATAAAAGAATTCACAGGCCTCTCCAAAGCTCAGCAGTACTACATTAAGTATCAGGGTCTTATGGAGAACTTTGAAGGCAAAATAGCAGAGATCCCTAATAAGTTCTTGATTTTCATCTGCCTTCTCCTCCTCTTTACGAGTAAATCGATGATAGTTTTAATCCCTATAACTATCACCTGTATCGTAACAGCACTTATCTTCCCGTTTGAAGTAGCTATTGTAATCAACTCTATCGGTTATTTACTCATCTTTACTATCAAATACTTCTGGGGACGTTATATAGATGCCGGTTATATTCACCGCTTAGTTAAGAATTCTAAGACTCTACTTAAGTACATTCAGGACGAGGAAAACGGCTACGCCACAGGAAACCCACTCCTCCTCTTCATCCTAAGACTTGTACCTACAGTTCCTATAAACCCTATAAGCGCTATGTACGGTCATATGGGATATGATTATTGGAAATACATCTTCCTCTCAATGCTCGGTGTTTCATTAAAAATCGTCTCATTTACTGCCCTCGGTAGTAACATCTCAGACCCATTCTCATCAGCATTCGTCATCCCACTTATCGTCATTCTCTTCGTTTCCGGATTCTCAATGATTTCCTTCTCAGTTATACTTAACAGACGAGAAAAACGCGAAGTTGAGAAAGTCATGAAGGAACTTGAAAGTGAAATTAACCTAAAAGATTTTGAAATCCCAGAAGAAGAGATAAAAGCCCCAGACGAAGAAAAATAAAAAAGAGTGAGCATAAAAGCTCACTCTTTTATTTTTTCTTATCTAAGACCAAATGTCTCAATTACGTAATCCATATCCTTATCTCCTCTGCCCGAGAGGTTTACAAGGATTGAACCATGCTTCTGCTCTTTAGCGAGCTTCATACCGTAAGCTACAGCATGTGAGCTCTCAACTGCAGGGATGATACCCTCACGCTTTGAGAGTTCATAAAAAGCGTCGATTGCAGCTTCGTCGTCGATAACATCATAGATAACTCTGTCAATCGACTTCCAGAATGCGTGTTCAGGGCCTGATGATGGATAATCAAGGCCTGATGCGCAGGAATAAACTGGAGCTGGGTCACCGTTCTCATCCTTAAGCATGATGGAATTAAAGCCGTGCATGATGCCTTCTGTACCATACTTTAAAGATGCTGCGTGATCACCGAGCTTTTCGCCGCGACCAAGAGGTTCTACACCGTAGATTTTTACAGGATCTTTTAAGAAGCCTGAGAAGAAACCAGCAGCGTTTGAACCGCCGCCTACGCAAGCAACAACTGCATCAGGAAGTTCACC
>DCGF01000046.1 GCA_002314555.1 Ruminococcaceae bacterium UBA1785
CGGCCGAGGCCGACAACATTAGAAAGGAAGTTTGGAAGAGTGATGTCCTCAAGCTGGGTAACGATTCCAAAGATATAATCAGTTAGTTTGCCGGCTGCGTCGTTTTTAAGGAAACGGTCGACAGCAGCAGCAACAGTACCCGAGGCCGCCTCAGCAAACTTATCTGTGAAAATCATGGATGCGATAGTGCCTTCAGTTACAAGGCGAAGCATATTAACTACTTCTTTTGTCGCACTTTGGATAATGACATCACGGTCTGCTTTTTCAGTGAGCATCTTTTGGATGTAATCACGGATTACATCTTTATACTTACTTCTGTCGATGATATTAAGTTTTCCAAAAGTAAAGTTGATGAGCGTATTTAAAGAGTACTTACTCATGAAGTCATAGACAAACCAAAGTACGCCCTTCCTAAACTGCTCACGAACTTTTAGTTTTTCGCATGCAGTTACAGCGGCGCTCATAGAGAGAGGAAGAGCCTCATTTAAAGCTTTCCTTGATATCTCTGCGATGTATTTTTGAGAGAAAGGTAAGATTCCCTGTACTGGAATCTTAAAGTCCTCTGTTATTTTAATCTCAGTCTTTGGCTGAATAAGTATTCTCTGAGTAACTGTGCTAGCAGCAAAAGCTACAACGCCAACAGCTAAAACATCAGGTGTGTACTTCTTACTTTTCTTTGACATAGTAAAATCTCCACAAAGTATTATTACTAAAAGATTATATTTGGTTTACATAAACTTTTCAAGATTTTCATCAAGCATAGTTTTTCTAGTTATATGGACATATATCGGATCTACTGATAAGAGCTCAAACACCCTAGTTATAAGGATATTTGGGTTTACGCCAAATGTTGGATTGCTTGGGAGAGTCACCAAAATAGTTGTAATTTCGTTCTCGTCAGACCAGATTTTCACATCTTTTATGTGACCTGTCAAGGCAATCTCCTTTACAACCTTATGTTTTCCCTGCTTTCCGACCTTAGAAATTGTCAAATTCTCGTCTGATAGCTTTTCAAAAACCGCGTTGTTAAAGGCTTCAGAGGACATTTTGTCCTGTCTAATTTCAATCTTATATCTTGAGAATGCCACAAGTTGTGCTTTAAGAACAGGCTCTTTTACATCAACTATTTTAATATCAGGTGGCATTACGGCATTAAGTCTATCTTTTACCTCAGAGAGCTTCATATCGTCATCTTCTATACGAATATCAAGTATCTCCAAAAGACCTTCCATGAAGAGTGATAACGGCATGGCAAAATTCATATATGGTCTTGGATTAAAGCCCTCTGTATACCAAAGAGGTATCTCCGCTCTAGTTAGAGCTCGTGAGAAGCAGCGCATTAAGTCCAAGTGTGAGATGTATTTTGCATCCCCTGTCTTTTCAAAAAAGATTCTAGCATTTTGCACCGCACTCACCTCCATTCAAAGCTGATGCGCCGCAAGCAGCACAATGTATGCGACAGTGAGACGTTGTCTCACTCTGTTTTGCCTTCTCACTTTCACGCATTAAGAATTCCTTAGTGATACCGTAGTCAAGGTGATCCCAAGGCAAAACTTCGTCGTAGTCCCTACGACGATTCGCATACCACTCAGGGTCTATACCGCATGTCTTAAATGCTTCCATCCAAGTATCGAACTTGAACTCCTCATCCCAGGAGTCAAGGTTGCATCCGTTTTTCCATGCTTCATATATTACCTGTCCAAGTCTTCTATCACCACGTGCAAATACTGCCTCTAAAAAGATAGTGTCGATCTTATGGGCAGAGAGATGGATGTGTGACTTTGGAACTCTGGTTTGGTCATAGAGATAATCACGCTTCTTCGTAAGTTCCTCTCTGCTGTCCTGTGGTTCCCACTGGAAAGGTGTATGAGGCTTTGGAACAAACGAAGATGCACTGATATTAATACTTAACTGTTTACCCTTTGGGCGGTCCTCCATACGGAAGTATTCAGATACTATTCGTCTAGAGAGACCTATAATCTCCTCTACATCCTCTTTTGTCTCTGTTGGGAGACCGAGCATGAAGTAGAGCTTAACTGTAGTCCAACCGCCTTTAAAGGCTATCTTAACCGTATTCATGATCTCTTCTTCTGTGATGTTTTTATTAATGGCATCTCGAAGTCTTTGAGAACCAGCCTCAGGAGCAAATGTAAGACCGCTCTTTCTAATAAGCTTCATCTTCTCCACAAGTTCATCTGAAAAATTATCAACACGAAGGCTTGGAAGACTGATGTTTACATTATTTCCACTGGTCCAATCAATCATATCTGAAAGAAGTGGTTGGATCTTTGTATAGTCAGATGTTGAGAGTGAGATAAGACTCACCTCATCATATCCTGTACTCTTAATCAAATTGTAGGCCTGTTCATTAATAACTTCAGGGCTCTTCTCCCTTATTGGTCTATATATGAAACCTGCCTGGCAAAAACGGCATCCACGAATACAGCCACGGAAAATTTCCGCGCTAACTCTGTCGTGAACTATCTCGATAAAAGGTACGATGAATTTTTCTGGGAACGGGCATTTATCAAGGTCCTTTACGACACGTTTATGTATAACTGCTGGAGCGCCACATTTTGGCGTTACCGCCTTTATAGTGCCGTCCTCTTTATATGTTACGTCGTAAAGGCTTGGGACATAAATGCCCTCTATTTTAGAAGCGGCGAGGAGGAATTCCTCCTTTGATTTACCCGCTTCCTTAAACTCTTTATAGAGGTCGAGGAATTCATTCATAAGCTCCTCGCCGTCACCGAGTTGGAATACGTCTATAAAGTCACATAGTGGCTCTGCATTTGAGGCACAAGGTCCACCGGCAATAACAAGATTCTTTAAATCATGTCTATCCTTTGAAAGGACTGGAACACCACCGAGGTCAAGCATATTTAGTATTGTTGTGAAAGAGAGCTCATACTGAAGCGTAAAACCG
>DCGF01000016.1:0-208 GCA_002314555.1 Ruminococcaceae bacterium UBA1785
GGCGCCGCAACAACAGATATAGGCAGACCAATGTCAGTTAGCCGTATAGGCAACGACCTCTACGTCTGCTGTAAAAATGCACAGACTATTAAGAAAATCTCACTTAAGAACTACGTAACTACTGACTATAAGAAATTTGAAGAACCAGTCCTCCGCTACCTTCGCGTAGCAGGCCAAGAAGTCGTAGTTCTCTCCTCTGGCATCTACA
>DCGF01000016.1:298-4512 GCA_002314555.1 Ruminococcaceae bacterium UBA1785
GAAGCAGTTGGCGATTTTGCTTGCCTTGATCTTGACAGAAAAAGACGTACAGGTTTCCCTGAAGTTGTCTTCTGTCAGAGCAAAAAAATCGACCAATGTGTAGAGATTTTTAAAACTTTATATAAAAACAACGGGCTTGTTCTCGGAACTAGGGCGTCAAAGGAACAGTATGATGCTGTTAAAAAGGAAATCCCAGAAGCTAAATGGCACGAGCAGGCGCGTTGTATAACCGTTGGTGAGCCTGAAAAGCTCGTCGGAAAAGTTGCAGTTTGCACAGCCGGCACTACAGATATACCTGTAGCAGAAGAGGCTGCAGTTACAGCCTTTATGTGTGGTGCAAACGTTGAGAAGTTTTACGACGTAGGCGTTGCAGGTCTTCACCGCCTGCTCGACAAAATCGATGATATCAGAACCGCAAACGCTATAGTTGCAGTTGCCGGTATGGAAGGTGCACTCTGCACCGTAATTGGCGGACTTGTAACTGTTCCAGTTATAGCAGTTCCTACATCTATCGGTTATGGAGCAAACTTTGAGGGTGTCTCCGCCCTTCTAGCAATGATTAATTCATGCGCTGCAGGAACAAGTGTCGTTAACATAGACAACGGCTTTGGAGCCGGCTACAGCGCAGCTCAGATAAACGCTATGGTTGAGGGAGGAAAATAAGATGACAGATAAGATTATTCTCCTTGAAACAAACATCGATGACTGCAGTGGTGAAGTTCTCGGTTACACACTTGAGAGACTCATAGACGCCGGTGCAAAAGATGCTTGGTTCTCCCCTATCTACATGAAAAAATCCCGCCCAGCCTATGCACTTTCTGTGATGTGCAAGCCTGAGCAGGAAGAAGAGCTTATTAAAATTATCTTTAAGCACACAAGTGCTGTCGGTATGAGACGTTCCGAACTTGATAGAGTAATAATGGACCGCGAACCTACCACAGTAGAAACAAAGTTCGGCCCAGTTAAAGCCAACAAGTTCTCATACGAAGATATCGAAAAGGTAAGTCTCGAATACAGCGACGCAAAAAGACTCGCTGATGAAAAAGACATATCAATTAATGATATTTATAAAGCTTAAACAAAAATTAAAAGGCGCTCGGCAGAGCGCCTTTCTTTATTCATCCATTGTGCCAGAGCGAAGCCCCTTCCCATCAACTTCAATATTTTCTACGCCTATTGGCACTAAGGTCTCCAGGAGCCTCTCTGTGAGGTTTTCTTTTGTCAAACGTGAAATTTCATCTTTTGGAACTTCAATCTTAGACTGAGCGCCATAGACACGTACACGGCAAGCCTTATATCCAGCGCCCTTTACGATGTTCTCTGCCTCTTCTACGGCAGCCAGCATCTCATCAGATACAAAGGTATCATACGGGAAGCGAGTGAGCATACATGGAGATGAAGGTTCATCAGCTACAGGTAGATTTAGTTCCCTACCTATTTCACGAAGTTCCGCTTTAGTGATACCGGCTTCGGCAATAGGGCTTCTGACGCACTGCTCCGTCAAGGCGCGAAGACCAGGCCTATATTCCTTAAGGTCATCCGCGTTCGTGCCGTCACATAAGACATAAAAGCCTTCAGCAGCTGCCCTTTTCTTTAAAGTCTTCATCATTAAAGACTTACAGTAGTAGCAGCGTTCCTTACTGTTATTTCTAACTTCAGGAATCTTTAAGGCCTCACCTAAATCAAACGTGAGTGGAAGAACTTCAATTAAAGCGAGCCTAGCCACAGTCAAAAGTATGCTGCTGTCAACACCGCCAGAGAAAGCTAGAGCGAGCTTTCCATCCGGAGCTATCTCGTATAACTTATTCTCAAGTTTTACTCTATTTTCACTTTTGTACGGGATTTTAAAATAGTCCATATCTTCTTTAAACTTGTCCTGGACACTAAGACAGGTCTCACGAAGGAATCCTCTCTCATCTGTCCAGTTACTAAGCCCCCTATAATAAAACATCTTATGTTCATCATCTATGATAAATGGAACAATGTTATATTTAATACATTCTTTAAAAAGAATCAGCCTTCCAACTCTACCGTTTCCATCCTGGAAAGGATGAATTCTTTCAAACCTTACATGAAAATCTAGTAGGTCATCTAAAGTTTTAAATCGCTTTTCATTATATTCATCCAAAAGAGCTTTCATTTCACTGTGCACATTTTCAGGACTTACGGTCTCTATGTTATTAACAGTGTTAGGAAGCTTTTTATATTCTCCTACATTGAACCAATCTTTGGTGCTATCCTTCGTGCCGTATTTTAGCATGAAGTGGAGTTCTTTAATATATGTTTCTGTGAGTTTTAGGTTGGCTGTATCAATGATTTTATCAATACATCTAAAGTGATTTACGGTTTCTATGATGTCATCTACATTTGTAGTACTGTCTTCTATGCCCAAAGTATTAGTAGTAAAAATAAAGTAGGTCTGATCATGCGAGAGTTTACTGCCCTCAATGTGGTTTGAATTATAAGTTAAATCTACCTGTACTTTATGATAAATACCACCACTAAGTTTTGATTCTTTTTCCATTTTAAGAACTTCTAGCAAAGTGGATTTTGGTCTCATGTTTAGTCGCATTGGCTTTGAAGCAGAATCAGGTATATACCAAATTTTGCCGATAAGAGTAGCACCCGGGACACGGCCTTCGGCACAGTAATTTCTGACACTTCTTTCCGAAAGACCCCATCGCTTCGCTATTTCTGCACAAGTTAAAAAATTACAATCCATAAAATCACCTAAAAATATTATACACATTACCGGCAAAATTTCAATAAATTATATATAAAAATTAATGTTTTTGCCGATAGAACAAAAAGCAAAGCCCCACTTCTGTGGGGCTTTATTTTTAACCAAGTGCTGAGATGTCAAGCTTGTCGTACTTTGAAAGGAATTCCTTAGCGTCGTAAAGAATTGTTGAAACTACACCAGCTTTATTAGTCTCAATGTTAAGTGGAAGGATTGGGTCGTGAACTGAGAGACGAAGAAGCATCCAACCGTCAGCTGAGAGTTTTGTAGCGCGAACGCCTTCAAAGCTGTCGTTTGCTACTTCGTATTCGTCGTTACTGCGAAGCCAAGCATCGAAGTCCTCAAGGACTTTCATGCCGTATGACTTAAAGTCAGGCTCTAAGATCTTAACTCTGTACTCCTCTGCCTCAACTGGCTGTTGGAGATTTTCGATAAGTGAGTCAAGAGTCTTACCTTCCTTACGCATCTGAGCGGCCTTAATGATGATTTTAGTCATGAGGTAAGCACCATCATCAAGGAAGTAGTTCTCACGCATTGCAGCGTGTCCTGAAGTCTCTATAGCGAGTGGAGAGTTTACGCACTCCTCACGGTTGAGTCTGATAGATTCGTTAATAACGTTCTTATAGCCTCTCTTAAAGCGGTGATGTTTACCACCGAGGTCCTCCTCGATGAACTTCTTAAGGCCTGAGCTTGTTACTGAGTCAGTAACGATAGTTCCACCCTCGTTACCTTCGAGTGCGATAACAGATGCCAAAGCGATAAGTGTGTTACGGTTAATCTCCTTACCGTCTGCTGCAACGCAAGCAGCTCTATCAACGTCTGTATCAAAGATGACACCGAGGTCAGCATTGTTATCAACTACTGCCTTAGAGATAGCGGCCATAGCCACTTTGTTCTCTGGGTTCGGAATATGATTTGGGAACATGCCATCTGGATCTAAGAACTGGCTTCCAGTTACGTCAGCACCAAGAGGCTCCAAAACCTTTTCAGCATAGAAACCGCCGACACCATTACCAGCATCAACTACGATGTGGAAGTCACGGAGTGGACGTGCATAGTCGTCAGCATTAACAGCTTCGCAGATCTTCTCACGGAGATTCTTTGCGTAGTTTGTCATGTAGTTAACCTCTGTTACAGTACCCTTTGGCATATCTGCTGGGAGGTCAGGTCTTACATCATACTGAGCATTTGTAAGGATAGCTTCGATGTCAGAACCTTCAAGTCCGCCCTTACGGATGAAGAACTTAAGACCGTTCTTATTCCATGGGTGATGGCTTGCAGTGATCTCGATTGATGCATCACACTCAAAGTCAACAGTTGTCATGAACATGGCAGGAGTCGATGAGAGACCACAATCTTTAACATTAATGCCACAGTCAAGAAGAGTTGGAAGCACAGCTGCTTTAATTCTATCAGCTGAGATTCTTGAGTCGTGACCAAAAGCTACAGTGTAGAGTTCACCGTACTGTGGAGT
>DCGF01000079.1 GCA_002314555.1 Ruminococcaceae bacterium UBA1785
AATGACAGTGGATTTACCTATAGGATATAAATACTACGTTAAGGAACTATCTACAGCGGAGGGCTTCATCTTAGATGAGAATCTTTACTACTTCTCATTTATGCCGTTTAGTCAACTTGAGAGCGTCTATACAGCAGATATAAATGAGGATGCTAAAGTGACTAATGAGAAAGTCCCTGAAAAGATTCCTGATGTTATAAGAGAAGTTCTTGATGAGTCCGGTGGTCCAGGCCCAGATACAAGCGATATGAATGGACCCGAGGCGCGACTTTTCATTATCCTAGGTGCAGAATCGCTGATACTCCTAGGTATAATATTTATTAGAAAGAAAAAATTGACATACTACTCTTGAAGTTTTATAATCTCTTTTGTTAATTAAATAAAAAGCGATGACGGAGAGAGTAGTATGACTCTCACGTGACAGAGAGAGGCACCTTTGGCTGGAAGTGCTTTGACGTGAATCATATGAAGACCACTCCACGAGCTGCGAAGCGAAATAAGTTTCGACGTCTAACCCAACGTTACTGGGAAATGAAGTTAAACTTCAAGGTGGAACCGTGCTTTTGCACCCTTGAAACTAGGACAGGAATGCCCTCGTTTTAAGGGTGTTTTTTGTTACTTCTATGAAAGGTCGTTTTGACATGAAAGTAATTTACAATGATGGCACAGTAGCTGAGTGCCCAGAAGAGGAAAAAACTCACGTCCTTCGTCATAGTGCTGCTCACATTATGGCTCAGGCAATAAAGCGCATTTATCCAAATGCAGACTTTGCATATGGTCCTGCAAATGAAAAAGGTTTCTACTATGACGTAGACCTTGGCGACATTAAACTTCAAGATGAAGACCTTCAAAAAATTGAAGATGAAATGAGAAAAATCGTAAAGGAGAATCTTCCTTTCAAGACATATGAACTCCCACGCGCTGAAGCTATTAAACATATGGAAGAGCGTGGTGAGAAATATAAAGTAGAGCATATTGCTGACCTTCCAGAAGATGCTCGCATTACTTTCTTCTCACAGGGCGACTATGTTGACATGTGCGTAGGTCCTCATATCACATATACAAAAGCACTTAAAGCTTTCAAGCTCACAACAATTTCTGGCGCATATTGGAAAGCTGATAGTAATAATAAGATGCTTACTCGTATTAACGGTACAGCATTCGCAACACAGGAAGAACTTGACGCATACTTAAAAGAACTTCAAGAGGCTCAAGAACGTGACCACAGAAAGATTGGTAAGGAAATGGGTCTTTTCATGACCGATAACCTTGTTGGTCGTGGACTTCCAATGTTCCTCTCAAAGGGATATACAGTATGGCAAGAACTTGAAACATATATCAAGGATAAAGAGCGTTTCCTTGGATATAAGCATGTTATGACACCATGTGTTGGTACAGTTGATTTATACAAAACATCAGGTCACTGGGATCACTACAAAGAGAACATGTTCCCAGCAATGGAAGTTGAAGGAGAATCTTTCGTTCTTCGTCCAATGAACTGTCCTCATCATATGAGAATATATGCAAACCAGCCTCACTCATATCGTGACCTTCCACTTAGAATCGGTGAGATTGCTCATGACTTCCGTTTCGAGGCATCAGGCACACTCAAAGGTATTGAGCGTGGCCGTCACTTCTGTCAGAATGACGCACACCTTTTCGTAACTCCTGAGCAGATTAAGGGTGAAGTTTCAGCTGTTTGTGATTTAATCTTTGATGTATATAAAGATTTTGGAATCACAGATTACCGCTGTGTCCTTTCACTTCGTGATCCAGCTGACACAAAGAAGTATCATCCAGATGATGATATGTGGAATAAAGCAGAAGATGCTCTTCGTGAAGTACTTAATGACCTTAAGATTGACTACACAGAAGAGATTGGCGAAGCAGCATTCTATGGTCCAAAGCTTGACGTTAATGTAAAACCTGCTGTTGGTGGTGAATACACACTTTCAACTTGTCAGCTTGACTTCTGTCTTCCTGCAAAGTTTGACCTTACATATATCGATGCTGATGGTCAGGAGAAAACACCAGTTGTTCTTCACCGTGCAATCCTTGGTTCTCTTGATAGATTTATGGCATACCTCATTGAAGAGACAAAGGGTAGATTCCCATTATGGCTTGCTCCAGTACAAGTAAAGGTTATTCCTGTATCTGAAAAGACAATGGATTACTCCAGAGATGTATATGAGAAACTTCGTGCAATGGGTGTTCGTGTTGAGATTGATGAGCGTAACGAAAAGGTTGGATACAAGATTCGTGAAGCACAGCAACTTGATAGAGCACCATACATGCTTGTACTTGGTCCTCAGGAATCAGAAGCAGGCCTTGTTGCAGTTCGTAACAGAGATGGTGAAACAACACCTATGAGCTTTGATGATTTCGCAAAGAAGATAGAGGACGAAATAAAAACAAAGGCTAGATAGTGAGCGAGAATTAAGCATGTTCATTTTATTTGAACATGTTCACTAAAATTTTATAGTTAATTTCTATAGGCGTGTGAATTGAATCACACGCCTTATTTTGTTACCATATCAAAGGTATTATTTTACAATTTAATATGGGGGACAAATTATGCCAATAAAAGATTATGAAGTAAATCAACTTGCTGATTTCTTCGCACAGGCTGACGACTCTGGTGTAACAAATGCAGAGAAGATCGGTGGCTTTAACAAAGAGGATGTAAAGAATGCATCCGGTATCATTTATGACGAGAATGATAAGCTAATTGGTGTGGGAATTCACATCTTCAACGAGGATGTTTATCCAATACAAAGTTCACAGGCATTTTATAGAGGCCTCGGCCTTACCGGTTCACTTAACACAGATAATTTTGAGGACTGTGTTTTTATGGAACTCTATAGAAATGACCTTAAAGAAGTTTCTTTAAAGAACATGCCTGCTCTTAGAATTTTAGGCTACAGAGGATGTAAGAATCTTCATGAGATAGACACATCAGAGTGCCCTGCACTTCAGGGACTCGACGCTGGAATCTGTGGCTGTGATAGCTTCGATATGTCAAAGAATCCAGAACTTGTTGAGTTCTACTGTGATGAGAATAGAAATATAACAGAGGTTGATATCTCAAAGAATCAGAAGCTCAAGTATTTCTATTGCCATAAGAACAACATCTCAGAGTTTGATGGCATGAACAACCCACTTCTCCGTCATGTGGATACAACAGAGAACCCAATGACACATCTCAAATGCTGGGCTCCTCGTCCGGACCACGAAGATGAACGTGGCGACGATGAGTATATTGAGCTTACAGCAGGTAACGGCGGATATGTAGGCGTTCTCTTTAAGCCAATCTATAACGAGAAGTGGAAAGAGACTGGTGAATGGCAGCAGAAGTTTGTTGCATCACCAAAGGAAGGCTTTGAGTTTAAAGCATGGGTGGATGATATTTCGGGTGAAGAAGTATCAAATGACAGTACCATGGATGTTGAAATTGGTACAGCAGCTAGAATGACTGCTACATTTATTGAAAAATGAAAAAAGTATTGATTAATGTGGAGACCGGTAAAATTGAAGTTTTACCGTTTAATCAAAAAGACTATGGGTATCTTGGTGGTAGAGGACTACTAGCAAAACTTTTGACAGAAAAACATGTGGCAAAGTGTGACCCACTTGGACCAGAAAATCCTTTCTTTTTTGTAACTGGATTTTTCTCTGGAACAATTCTCACAACTTGCAACAGACTGTCACTTGGAACTAAGAGTCCACTTACAGGCACTATCAAAGAATCAAATGTTGGTGGTACATTTGCAAAGTATATGACAGAGCAGGGTATCAAATACATAGAACTTGATGGCGCTGTTCCTATGGGTGTATTAAAGGTGCTTGTAATTGATAAAAACGGTGAAATCTATTTTGATTCAGCCGATGAGATTATAGGCCTCAACAACTATGAACTCGGTGATGTACTAAGAGAGAAGTACGGTGAAAATATCACTATAGCTTCTATCGGAAGAGCGGGCGAAATCCGTTCTCTTGCTGCATCTATTCAGGTTACTGAGTTCCAGACAAACAATCCTTGTCGTTCCGCTGCTCGTGGTGGTGTCGGCGCAGTTCTCTCCTCAAAAGGCATTAAGGCTATCGTTATTGAGAGACCAGAGAATCCTTATAAGGTAGAAGTTCCAAAGGAATATGCCGAGGAATTTAAAGAGAAGAATAAGATTGTTGTCGATGCAATTAGAGCAAATCCTTTGACAGGACTTCAGATGAATCAGTTTGGTTCTGCTGCTGGTATCGATGTCACAGGTAAGATGGGTGCACTCCCAGTTAAGAACTTTAACGGGCAGTTCTCCGAGCGTTGGCAGGAGCTCGCCTCTGAGAAGTGGCGTGAGAGAATGATAGCTCAAGGTGGACGTGGTGGTATTCCTTGTCAGCCTGGATGCATCGTTCGTTGCTCAAATGAGTGGTGTGATAAAAACGGTAACTATCTCTCAGCAGGTATAGAGTATGAGACACTGGGTCTTTGTGGACCAAACCTCAACATCTATGATGCAGATGAAATCGTAGCTCTTGATCGTCTCTGCGACGACATGGGCTTCGACACTATTGAGATAGGAACTAGCCTTGCTGTTGCTATGGAAAATGGAGTGCTAGAGTGGGGAGACGCAGAGGGCGCAAAGGCTCTTGTAAGGTCTTCACTTGATGATGATTGTAAGCTAAAGAGCCTTAGACACGGCTGCTATGCTGTAGGTCAGGAACTTGGCGCAAAGCGTGTACCTACTGCAAAGAAGCAGGCTATCGCCGCATATGATCCAAGAATTATTACTGGATATGGATACTGCTTTGAGCGTTCAACAATGGGTGGTGACCACACATCTGGTTCTGCACTTGTATTCCGTAAGGATTTAACTCCAGAACTACAGGCCGATACCGCTCTTGCTCAGACCGCAACTTGTGACTCATTTATGTGTCTCTTCCCTTGGGCAGCTGTTAACTACGACATGGATGCTCGTGCAGCTATCTGTCGTATGGCTGGATGCCTTGTAGGAGAAAAAGAGGGACCTTCAATGGCTCTCATAGAAGAGATGGGATTTGAAATTTTAAATATGGAGAAGAAGTTCAACGAACTCGAAGGGTTCACCGAAGAGGATAATCGTATTCCAGATTTCTTCTATACTGAACCTGCTGCCGCAACAGGCGCACCGTTTAAATCTCCATTCCATGATTAAATAAATTTGAAAAGAGGCTCAACTGAGCCTCTTTTTTTTTATTTAAAATCTATTAATTAAATTTTTATATCATTCCGACTTTTATTAAATTTTACCCATTTTTTGCCCGTTTTTTAGCAAAAGTCGGAATAATATACCCATAATTTATGATTTTTGCCTTGTATTGTTCCGACTTTTATGATACATTAAATAAAAATTGGAGGTGCAGAGAAATGGAATATATGAAAGTCTCAGAAGCTGCAAAAAAATGGAATATTTCAGATAGAAGAGTACGTTTGCTCTGCGCTGAAGATAAAATACCGGGTGCTATTAAAAATGGTGGCATATATCTAATTCCAAGTGATGCTGAAAAGCCTATTGATGGAAGGGCAAAATCATCAAAACTGATTGATGAAGTAGAAGAGAAAAAAGAGTATCTTTCAACACTTCGTCCTTTGACAAAAGGAGAAATAGAAAAACTTCGTGAAGAGTTCATGATAGAGTTTACGTATAACTCTAATGCTATTGAAGGAAATACTTTAACTTTAAATGAAACAGCTATGGCTCTTTCCGGTATGACTATTGATCAAAAACCACTTAAAGACCATATGGAAGCTGTGGGTCATAGGGATGCTTTTCTTTTTGTACTTGATATTGCTTCAAAAGAGATACCACTAGATGAAAGTGTAATAAAACAGATTCATTCTCTTGTTTTAATTGATCGCCCAGAGGACAAAGGAACATATAGAAAAATTCCTGTTAAGATAATGGGAGCATATACACAGCCAGTACAACCATTCTTAATTGATGAGAGAATAAAAGAACTTTTAACTCTTGATGAAAAACGAAAAGAGTCACTCAGTGATATTGAGCGCATTGCACTATTTCATTTACAATTTGAAGGTATTCACCCATTCATAGATGGTAATGGAAGAACAGGAAGACTTATATTAAACTTAGATTTAATTAGATGTGGATATCCTCCAATAAACGTTAAGTTTTTGGATCGAAAAAAATACTATGAAGCTTTTGATGAGTACTACAAAAAAGGTAGTCCAAAAGCAATGACTACCCTTATCGCAAATTATGTAAATGAAAAACTGGACGAGTATATTGAAATACTGAAATAAAAAGAACGCCTACCTTTTTGGTAGGCGTTTCATATTTTTTATTTGAGTACAAAACAAAGCCAGTTTTCATCTTGGTGTCTTTCAAGTATTGTGAATCCATACTTGTTAAATGCATCAAGGACATCTTGTTCTCTTGTGTCTATAATACCAGAGACGATAAAGATGCCATTTGGCTTCATGAAGTTCTTCGCTGTTTGACAGAAGAGGATGATGATGTCAGCGACGATATTTGCCACAACTACGTCGTATCTGTCGTGAATCTGTTCTGTCATATCGCCACAAAAGATCTGATATTGCGGAGGTGTAAAGCGATTTACCTTGCCATTCTCTATAGCAGTCTTTGTGGCGAGCTCATCTATGTCTACACCGACTGCAGTGCCTGCACCAAGCAGTAGACTTGATAGGGCTAAAATGCCTGAGCCACAACCGAGGTCTAAAACGGTTTCGCCACCTTTGATTTTTTGCTCTAAAGTCTTAAGACAAAGGCGTGTTGTGTTATGTGTACCAGTGCCGAAAGCAAGACCTGGTTCTAAGTTTAAAACCTTTC
>DCGF01000023.1:0-201 GCA_002314555.1 Ruminococcaceae bacterium UBA1785
CTATCGATGTTTGGGTAAAGCGCATCATGGCAGAGCTTTATCCAAATGGTATGCCAAGCTGTTGCGAAGGTACTATGGGTATTGCTCAACAGTACCTATTCCATTGGAGAAGAAATTCAATTGAATTTAAATAAAAAAAGAGACAAGCAAAAGCTTGTCTCTTTTTGGTGACCCGGACGAGATTTGAACTCGTGTTACCGC
>DCGF01000023.1:210-1829 GCA_002314555.1 Ruminococcaceae bacterium UBA1785
GCCGTGAAAGGGCGGTGTCTTGACCACTTGACCACCGGGCCATATTGGGACCGATATTTCAGTCCCTCGCGCTTGGTAGCGGGAGTAGGATTCGAACCAACGACACCCCGGGTATGAACCGAGTGCTCTAGCCAACTGAGCTATCCCGCCATTTTTACAGCGCGAAAGTTATTATAACGTAGGACTTCTTTGTTGTCAACGTTTTTTATTATGTATATTAATAATATATATTTATTAATTACAATAATATATCTAGAAGATCCACTGGATGCTCTACGACAAAGTCTGCACCATGCTCCTCAAATTCTTTAATATTACCAAATCCCCAGAGGTTACCGATAGATACAACGCCCGCTCCTTTGGCACCATCTATGTCATATAAACGGTCACCAATCATAGCAACGTTCTTACCAGGAACTACACCCAATCTCTCACAAGCCATCTGTACAAGCTGAGTTTTGTTTGGTTCGTGATTCTTAAGCTCAGGGCCTATTACTGCATCAAAGTATTCCTCAAGATGTAAATAAGGGATTATCACATCTAAAAAATGCTTTGGTTTTGAAGATGCTACAGCAGTTTTAATGCCTTTTTCTCTAAGTGCTTTTAAAACATCTATTATGCCTTCGTATGGTTCGCATTCAAAGACACCTTTATCAGAATAATAAACCCTATATGTATCAACAAGCTCATTTGAAAACTCAGGAGTGATGTCATACTGGTTTTCAAAAGTGAGATAGAGAGGTGGGCCTAAGAACTCATTCAGTCTATCCTCATAAATAGGCATATTATATTTATTTAAAGCATAGCGAACAGCATTCCTAACGCCTGGGCCGGTATCTGTTACTGTTCCGTCAAAATCAAAAACAACAACGTCAAAATTCACTTCTTTATCACCTCGTTTGCTTGTCAATTATACACGAATTTGCTATAATCGGCAATGGTGATAATATGACAATTCAAAGTAACCGAATAGCCGTTCTCGACGAGATTCGAGGCTTCTGTGTTCTCTGCATGATTTTCTATCATGCTTTTATATTTATGTATGAACAGTACGACGTTCAGTTTGGATATGATGCCTACACATTCTTCCTCCCTGTTCAGCCGTATGTATCCTGCATGTTCCTCTTTATCTGTGGTATCTGCTGCAGACTCTCACACAGTAATTTAAAACGTGGATTAAAGCTTGCCGTCTTTGCTTTAGCTTTAAACTTCATCTCCATTATCCTTTTACCAAACATGGGCTTTACTGGCACGGAGATTTGGTGGGGCGTGCTTGATTTCTTTATGGTCTGCATTCTCCTCTTTGCTGTCCTTGAGAAACCAGTAATTTCTAAGATTCCAGCATGGCTCGGCCTTCTTATCTGTGTTGGTCTCTTCTGGATCTTCAGATATTGGGAGACAGAGGGAAAGATTGCTCTAACAGACACAATTTTTTGGCAGCTTCCAAAAGAAGCTTATGAGATAAAATGGCTCTTCCCGCTTGGAATCCAGTATGAGGGATTCTATTCAGCTGACTACTTCCCATTAATTCCATATAGCTTTGTCTTCGGCATGGGAACATCTGTCGGAGTCTGGGTTAAAAACGGAAAACTCCCAAGCTTCATGTATCCTGTTCATTC
>DCGF01000023.1:2038-2660 GCA_002314555.1 Ruminococcaceae bacterium UBA1785
GACCCTTTCCAGCTCCTTATAGCTACTAGACTATCTGCTCAATGCACAGACGCTAGAGTAAACCTTGTAACTCCTGCGCTCTTTGAAAAATATCCTACAGCAGAGAAGATGAGTAAGGCAGAGCTCTCTGACGTAGAGGACCTTGTTCATTCCTGTGGCTTCTATCACGCAAAAGCAAAAGATATTATTGGTGCGGCACAAGGTATCTTAGATCGCTTTAACGGAGAAGTTCCAGATAATATCGAAGACTTAACTTCTCTCCCAGGTGTTGGAAGGAAGACAGCAAACTTAATCGTTGGAGATATCTTTAAAAAGCCTGCTGTTGTTGCTGACACCCACCTAATTAGAATCACAAATCTAATTGGTCTTGTTGAGACAAAAGACCCAAAGAAGGTTGAACTCGAACTTAAAAAGATTCTTCCACCTGATGAGAGCAACGACTTCTGTCACAGAATGGTTCTTCATGGCCGAGCTGTTTGCATAGCTCGTAGGCCTCAATGTGACAACTGCTGTATTAGGGATTACTGTAAGAGCAGCAAAAACTAATATTTATCTTAGGCTAAGAATCCATATTAAAATTAAAAGCACTCGTTTTATGAGTGCTTTTTTGTTTAGTTATGAC
>DCGF01000066.1:0-653 GCA_002314555.1 Ruminococcaceae bacterium UBA1785
CTCATATCAACTTTGGCAACCTTGCCATTCTCAAAGAAGAACATCATATAGCCCTTAAAGTCGTCTGTAACGGCCATATACATAGGTTTTTCGCCCTCATCGAAGCCAAGGACTGTCGGTACGAAATCACCGAGAAGCGAAGCCTTAGAGTCCTCAAATTCAAATGCCCTAGCTTTATATACTTGGCATGAATCTGTGAAGAAGAGAAGTTCCTTAGCATTTGAGGCTTCAACTACCTGTGAAATCTCATCGCCTTCCTTAAACTTCTGCTCACCACTCATTCTAAGGGACTGTGGTGTAATCTTCTTAAAGTAACCAGCCTTTGAGAAGAAGAATGTGCAGGTATAATCATCAACCTGGATATCCTCATCCTCCTCTTCCTCCTCTATGTCTGTAGCATAGATGATTTCAGATTTACGAGGCTGCTTATATTTATCAGAAACTTCTTTGAGTTCCTTTATGATGACTTTCTTAATCTTAGTCTTGCTTGAGAGGATGTCCTGCATCTCTTCAATCTGCTTCTTTATGTTATCTACGTCTGAAAGACGTCTCATAACATATTCGCGGTTTAAGTGACGAAGTTTAATCTCAGCAACAAACTCAGCCTGGATTTGGTCGATACCAAAGCCAATCATGAGGTTTGGTACAACTTC
>DCGF01000066.1:724-4195 GCA_002314555.1 Ruminococcaceae bacterium UBA1785
AGAATCTTTTGAAGACCTTCAAGGAGATGAAGCTTCTTCTGAGCTTTATCGAGATCAAAGTAGATGCGACGTTTGACGCATTCTGTACGGAAAGCAATCCACTCATTTAAGATGTCTTTAACACCGAGTACCTGTGGTGAACCACCGACAAGGATATTAAAGTTACATGAGAAGTTATCCTCCAAAGGAGTCTTCTTATAGAGCTTCTTCATGAGTTTATCAACATCTGTGCCACGCTTTACGTCGATGGCAATTTTAAGACCTGATTTATCTGTCTCGTCACGTACGTCAGATATCTCTTTAAAAGTACCTGTCTTCGCACCTTCAATTATCTTATTAATAATATCGTCAGATGTTGTTGAATAAGGAATCTCATATACTTCGATACAGTGATTTTCCTTATCATATCTATACTTTGAGCGAACCTTAATAGTTCCACGACCAGTGTTAATAACCGAGTCCATAACAGCGCGATCATAAATAATCTGAGCTCCACCTGGGAAGTCAGGAGCTTTAATTATCTCACTGATGTCATAGTCTGGATCTTTAATAAGCTCTGTAGTTGCTTCACAGATTTCTGCCAAGTTAAATGAGCAGATTGTGCAGGCCATACCTACGGCGATACCCTTGTTATTATTTACAAGGATAGTTGGGAATGTAACTGGAAGGAGTGTTGGTTCCTTCATAGTTGCATCGTAGTTGTCAACAAAGTCTACTGTGTCTTTGTCGATGTCGGCAAAGAGTTCAGCGGAAATGCCTTCAAGCTTTGCTTCTGTATAACGGGAAGCAGCATAAGCCATACTGTTTGAGTATGCTTTACCAAAGTTACCCTTTGAGTCGATAAATGGATGAAGCAAAGACTCATTTCCGCGTGCAAGTCTAACCATTGTCTCGTAAATTGCAGCGTCACCGTGAGGGTTGAGCTGCATAGTACGACCTACAATGTTAGCTGATTTAATACGTGGGCCTGTTAAAAGTCCCATCTTATACATCGTATAGAGAAGCTTTCTGTGAGAAGGCTTAAAGCCATCAATCTCAGGAAGTGCACGGGACATGATTACGCTCATAGCATAAGGCATGTAGTTAATCTCGAGGGTATCAACTATCTGCTGATCAACAACTTCACCTGCGCCCAAAATATGAGCGTTTGTGTTTGTTTCTTCATGATTCACTTGTGGCTGTTTTGATTTCTTTGTAGCCAATTTGGTACCCTCCTTCCTTATGAGAGATCAAGCATGTCGAGGTACTTAAAGCCCTCTTCTGCAATTTTATCTTTTCTGCCCTGGAGGTTATCTCCAAGGAGAACTTCAAACATCTCAAGTGTCTTTTCAACGTTTGATTCGTTAATTTGGATGAGACGACGAGTCTTAGGGTTCATAGTTGTGAGCCACATCATATCAGCGTCGTTTTCACCAAGACCTTTAGAGCGCTGGATTGTATATTTTCTGTTACCAATCTCTTCGAGTGCCTGAGCCTTCTCCTGCTCTGTATATGCAAACCAAACCTCATCTTTACAAGAAATCTCATAAAGTGGTGATTCTGCGATATACACCTTACCCTCTTTAATAAGAGTTGGCATAAGTCTATAAATCATAGCAAGGATAAGTGTTCTAATCTGATAACCGTCGACATCGGCATCAGTACAGATGATTACTTTGTCCCAGCGGAGATTATCGATGTTAAATGCATTTACATCCTTTGTCTTAGCAGCAACTTCAACTCCACATCCAAGAACCTTAATAAGGTCTGTGATAATCTCATTTTTGAAGATCTTTGGATAGTCAGTCTTCATGCAGTTAAGAATCTTACCACGTACAGGAATTACTGCCTGGAACTCGGAGTCACGAGCCTGTTTACAAGAACCAAGAGCAGAGTCACCCTCTACGATGAACACCTCTCGACGAGAAACATCTTTAGTACGACAATCTACAAACTTATCAACACGGTTAGACATATCCATGTTAGCAGTTAAGTTCTTCTTCATAGATACACGTGATGCCTCAGCATGAACACGTGAACGCATGTTGATAAGAACCTGGTTTGCTATTTTATCAGCATCAATTTTGTTCTCTATAAAATAAACTTCAAGCTCNNCCGGTTTATTCTCAATGAAATATATTTCAAGACGCTCTTTAAAGAAGTCTGTCATAGCTTCCTGGATGAATTTATTAGTGATAGACTTCTTAGTTTGGTTCTCATAAGAAGTGATTGTAGAGAATGATGAGATAACAACCATAAGGCAGTCAGCCACATCCTGGAAGTTAATCTTCTCACCCTTCTTATAGAGGTTGTTGTTCTTTAAGTAGGCATCAATCTGATTTACGAAAGCTGTACGCACAGCCTTCTCAGGAGCACCGCCGTGCTCAAGCCAAGATGAGTTGTGGTAGTATTCAGTAATCTGATGCTTATTTGAGAAAGCTACAGCGAGTGAGATTTTTACTTTATATTCCTCTTTGTCCTCACGGTCGCGGCCTTTTCTCTCACACTCCCAGAACTGTGTCTGTGTGAGTGTCTCGTCACCAGCGATTTCTTTGATATAGTCAACAATACCGTTCTCATAGAGATACTCATATGTCTCAAAGGCGTTGCCGCCTACTTGATCTTTAAGTACGAAGGTTACGCCTGAATTTACGATAGCCTGTCTCTTAATAGCATCCTGATAATATTCAAGTGGAATCTCTATGTCTGTAAATACGTCAAGGTCAGGTTTCCATTTGATGAGAGAACCTGTTTCATTTTTCTTAGAGAGTGGCTCCTTTGTAAGTTCACCTTTTGGATTACCTTTTTCAAAGTGCATGGTGTACTTGAAGCCGTCACGCTTAACTTCAGCATCCATATATTCAGATGCGTACTGTGTAGCGCAGAGTCCAAGACCATTAAGACCCAAAGAGAAACCATAACTTGAGTCAATAGCGTTTGTATTATATTTACCACCGGCATACATCTCACAGAATACGAGACGCCAGTTAAAATCTTTTTCCTTATCGTTATAATCCATAGGGATACCACGACCGAAGTCCTGTACACTTATGGACCTATCAAGATAGCGAGTTACGACAATTTTATTACCATGTCCTTCACGTGCCTCATCGATAGCGTTCGAGAGGATTTCAAAGAAGGAGTGTTCGCAACCGTCAAGACCGTCCGAACCAAAGATAACGGCAGGGCGTTTTCTAACTCTGTCGGCACCTTTAAGTTGACTTATGTCGGTATTGCCGTACTCAGATTTTTTAGCAGCCATAAGACCTCCAAAAAGCTTAAATATCAGTATTATACAAATACATATAATACACCATATATAGTGGTTTAGTCAAGCAAATAGCCACAAAATAAGGGCAGCCAAAAGGCTGCCCTTAAAACATATTTTACTTGTCTTCTTCCTCGAAATCACGAGTCT
The DNA here is from genome assembly GCA_002314555.1 of Ruminococcaceae bacterium UBA1785. Lineage (GTDB taxonomy): Bacteria > Bacillota > Clostridia > Oscillospirales > Acutalibacteraceae > UBA1227. Next base: position 4,122 of record DCGF01000066.1, read on the forward strand.
CTTTTAGAAGTTCATAGAGTGCGAAAATCTCATCATTTTCTGTCAAAGATTCTGCCTCTTCAGCAATCTCTTCA
>DCGF01000069.1 GCA_002314555.1 Ruminococcaceae bacterium UBA1785
GTCTACTTTCATCTTACACCTTCACTTATTGACGGGTCTTTTTCTATATGGTAATGTGATTTTGTAGAAGAAAGGAGTGCGAATATGAATAAAGATAGAAAGAGTAAGCTTATCCTAGCTTTAGCTTTTGTAGCAACAGTTTTAATAATTTCATTTGTTCTTCTGCCAACTATAATCGCGGCTATTTTTGGGCAGGCAAAATATTATGTAACTCGTGAGTTTAAGTTTGTAGAAAAGAGATATAACCTCTCGTCAATTTCTACTGACGGTCTTGAGAAGAAGGAATATAAGGTTTTATATTCTGGTGCAAACGACCTCGGTATCTACGCACTGGTCGACGTAGGAGACGATGACCAGGGAATGACTGTTGAATTATTCTCTTCTGATGATAACGAGAGTATTGGTAAGATTGGCTTCGTAGATGATTATGCTACATTAAATGTTCCTTTCCTCTCAGATGAAGAATATTATGTTAACCTTGAAGATCCAACCGACACTGATGACGAAGTAGTTGAAGCTATTATTAATGCTGTTAACAAAGTGAAAATTGATGACTATGTTGAGTCTTCTAAGAAGGGCAAAACTGTTACATTTATCACTGATGATGAAAAGCTTGCAGCTTACCTTGATGCACTTGTTACTGAAGTAAATAAGAGCGATGCCTATAAGGCAAAGCTAAATGAATACGTAAGTGATGGTATGCTATCTGAGAATGACGACATTTACTTATTGCTCTCGGGTCAGAAAAAGTTCGCAGATAAGGTAACTAGCGACGTTTCTACATATAAATACATTGTGGTATATGCTGGCAGAAAGAACATTGAATCCAGAGAACTTTATAAAGATGACAAGTGCGTTCTTAAGATTTATGAAAATGAAGATAAGAACCTTGTAATAAAGACTGAAAATATAGCCTTAGAAATTTCAAACTTTGATATTGTTCCTTCAATTGGTAGATCTAAACTTCCTGTATTCGATTTATCAATAAAAGGTGACTTTGAAGCTAATGTCTCAGTTACTGCTACTGATAATTCATATAAGTTCAATATGACTAATGGTAACGAAAAGACAGCAGTTTCAATAAGCGAAGTTAAAGATATCACATCAATAACTGTTTCACCAAAGGAGAACTGTAAGATTCTTAATGATGAAGCTTTAACGGAAATATATGCAAATCTCTTTGGTAGTATGTTCAGCTTTGACCTTGATGATATAGGTGACTACGAAGATTTAACTGATTTTGATTATGATGAGTATTTTAGTAGTTACTTTGATAGTGATTATAGCTTTAAAGATGAAGATTTTGATTTGGATTCGTTCTTTGAGTTTGAATATTAATTTGAATACTTAGCAAAAAAGAGGCGGTTGGAGAAATCCAACCGCTTTAATTCTTTTTAGATTCTTACTTTAATTCTTTTAAGAATGTGATATTTTTCTCATTAACCATAGAGTAGTTATTTGATTTTTCTTTGCCGGCTCTAGCTGCGATGTCCTTATTTACAGCAAACATTGATTTGCACTCAGGGCAGATAGCAAAGAGATCAACGTTATAGTTTATGAGTGAAACGTTAAATACGCCAAGACCATTTGAAGCCTTAAGAAGGTTCATATAAACATGCTTTCCACAACGTGGACAAACGATATCTTCTGTATTTCCAAATTCTTTAATATTATCAGCTGAAAATTTCATAAAATTATCTCCTAAACAACTCAAATAACATTGATATTTTATCGTTTAAATAGGTGAATGTCAACAAAGCTTTCTTTTATAAAATAATATATTGTAAATGACTACAAAAGTGTTATAATTTATAGCACTGTATTATATTAATATATAGGAGGTTAACTATGTTAATAGCAAAGATATCTGCAATTATCATATTTTTAATTATGTTTGCTTGCATAGTTACCGAAGCTTTTGAAAGACATATTACTACACTCGTTTCGGGCGCATTGACATTGTCGATTGTCTTCGGTATTTGTATGCGTTCTACAGATGCTATTATTCGAACACTTAACTATAAAAGTTTTGCAACACTTGAATTTTGGTATGGTGGAGGAGAGTCCTCAGGAATTAACTGGGCTACAATCATCTTTATAGCTGGTATGACCGTAATGGTTGAGGGTATGGGTCACGCCGGTTTCTTCGACTGGCTCTGCCTCAAAATTGCAAAACTCGTTAATTATAAGACAGTAGCACTTTTGATCTGCTTTATGATTATGTCTGCTGTACTTGCTATGTTTATTGACAGCATCACTGTAATAATGTTCCTTGCTGCTGTTACTATTACACTTGCTCACACATTGAAGTTTGATCCTATTCCTATCATTCTTGCGGAAATCTTCTGTGCGAACTTAGGCGGTAGCGCAACTATGTGCGGCGACCCACCAAACATTATCATCGGTACAGCACTTGGATATTCATTCTTTGATTTCTTATCAAATACCGGCGTTATCGTAGGTATCTGTTTGATTTTCACAATTATTTATTTCTACTTAGTTATGAGAAAGCCTCTATTGGCTTCTGAGAATGATAGACCTGCTGATATAACTTATCCAAATGCAGAGGATGCTATCAAATCTAAAAAAGGCTTTATAGCAGTTGTTATTGTTTTTGCTATTATCGTTACACTTTTGGTAACTCACTCTATTACTGAGATAACAGTTGCATCTATTGGCATAATAGCGATCATCCTCACATCTATCGCTATTGTCTTCGCATTCGATTTTAAAACACTTAAAGAAGTCTTTAAGAAGGTTGATTATAAGACACTTCTATTCTTCGTAGGACTCTTTGTTGTTGTATCTGGTCTTGAAGAGACAGGATGCCTTGAAGTTGTAGCAGAGTTTATCGCTAAAGTATCTGGTGGTAATCCTTATGTTATGGTTGCTATCATCATTTGGCTCTCAGCTATCTGTTCGGCATTTGTTGATAACATTCCGTTTGCTGCAACTATGGTTCCAGTAATTCAGTCTATGGCAGTGACTACTGGTATTCCACTTGAAACACTTGCTTGGACACTTGCACTCGGCACAGACATCGGTGGTAGTGCAACGCCTATCGGTGCTTCAGCCAACGTTGTTGGAACATCTCTTGCCACAAAGGCTGGTCACCCTGTAACTTGGGGTAAGTACTGTAAATACAACGCACCTGCTACCGTAATAGTAGTTTCTATTTGTACGATTGCACTTTTCGTACTTCATCTTTAATTAAAGGAGGAGCAAATAATGGCTAACAAAAATCAAGTCCTTATCACTATCACACGTGAATATGGAAGTCTTGGTCATAAAATCGCTGACCAACTTGGTAAAGACCTTGGTATTCCAGTAGTTGATAAAGCTCTATTCTTTAAGATGGCAGAAAATCATGGTTTTGACCCAGAATTCATAAAGAAATATGATGAGAAGCCACGTAACTATTTATTATCAAAATCTAGAAAAGGACACACTAACTCTATCGAGCAGATACTCGCTGAGATGATCTTTAAGTATCAGCGTGATCTTGCTGACACAGGTGAGTCCTTCATTATGGTCGGTCGTTGCGCTGACTGGACACTTCGTGATTACCCAGGAGTTATTAAAATCTTTATCAGTGCAGATAAAGAGGACCGTATCGCTCACGTTGCAAAAGAAAACAATTTGACTATTCCTGAGGCTACTTCTCTCATAAAGAAGAAAGATAGTAATAGACTTAAATATCATAAGGCATATACTGACGTTGATTGGGGTTCACCTAACCACTATAACTTAATAGTTAATTCATCAGAACTCGGAGTTGACGGTTCAGTCGAACTTATTAAGACTTATATTGAACTCTATAAAAAGAAGTCTCCAAATTGGGAGGACTAATTCCTTTAGAAAGGAAGTGCATAAGTGGAAAAGAAAGTGATAATTAGTTTAAAAGACATATCGGTAGCATTCGACGGTGAACCGGTTCTTAAAGATTTGAATCTGACAATAAAAGATGGGGAGTTTGTCACTTTGCTCGGCCCTTCGGGCTGTGGTAAGACAACGACCCTTCGAATTATTGCGGGTTTTCAAGAGCCAGACGCCGGCGAAGTTATCTTTGAAGATAAATGCATCAATGGTGTTCCCGCTCATGAGAGACAGGTGAACACCATTTTTCAACGTTATGCACTTTTCCCACATCTTAATGTTTATGACAATGTTGCCTTTGGCCTTCGACTCAAGAAGATGCCAGAGAGCGACATAAAGAAAAAGGTTGAAGAGATGCTTGAGCTCGTAGACCTCAAGGGCTTCAACAGAAGGTCCATAGATTCGCTCTCTGGCGGTCAGCAACAGCGTATTGCTATAGCTAGGGCTCTAGCTGTTGATCCACGCGTGTTGCTCCTCGATGAGCCTCTTGGCGCACTTGACCTTAAGCTTCGTAAAGACATGCAGGTTGAACTTAAGAATATTCAGCAGAGACTCGGTATTACATTCATCTATGTAACACATGATCAGGAAGAAGCTCTCTCAATGTCCGACACCATCGTTGTTATGGATAAAGGTGAGATTCAACACATCGGTACACCACTCGATATTTATAATGAACCAAAGAATGCGTTCGTTGCTGATTTCATCGGTGAGTCAAATATCCTTGACGGTGTCATGAAGAAAGACTTTAAAATTCAGTTCTCTGGTCACGTATTTGACTGTGTGGATAAGGGCTTTAAAGAGGACGAACTTGTAGACGTAGTTATTCGTCCAGAGGATGTTGATATTACAACAGTTAAAGACGGCATGATCTCAGGTGTTGTAACAAACGTAACCTTTAAGGGCGTACACTATGAGATTATCGTTGATGTCGGTGGCTTTAAATGGATGATTCAGACCACTGACTACGCAAAGGTTGGAAAGAAAATCGGTCTTATCATTAAACCTGATGAGATTCACGTTATGAAGAAATCTAAGTACTCAGGTCTCTACGGTGACTATTCAAGCTTCTCTGATGAGATGGATAAGATTAGTGATGTAGAGGAGATACTCGTTGATAATGAGGAAGACGAAGAAGTAATTGACTAACAAAGGAGGGGAGACAAATGAATAATAAGACCTATAACGGTATTTCAGCACCTTATGCTCTTTGGTGTGTAGTTTTCATTTTGGCTCCACTCGCAATTGTTGCCTATTATGCTTTGACAGATTCAACTGGAGCTTTTACTCTTGATAACATCACTGGGCTTTCTATGTATGCAGATACTATAGCCCGCTCCGTTTACTTCGGAATTATAGCTACAGCTATCTGCCTTATCATAGCTTATCCTTTGGCATACTTTATCTCTAAGACTAAAGCTTCAAAGCAGAAGGTTCTCCTTATGCTCGTAATGGTGCCTATGTGGATGAACTTCCTTCTTCGCACATATTCTATCATGGTACTTATCGAGGACTCTGGTATTATTAACAACTTCCTTTTAAGTTTAGGTCTCAGTCCTATTCATATGATTAATACACCTGGTGCTGTTATCTTCGGTATGGTATATGACTATTTACCTTTTATGGTAATTCCTCTCTATACCGCAATGACAAAACTAGATGTAAAACTTATAGAAGCTGCGCGTGACCTCGGTGCCACTAGCTTCCAAACTTTGAGAGATGTAATTATCCCACTGACAAATTCAGGTATAGTTTCAGGTATCACTATGGTATTCGTTCCATCAGTGTCAACATTCTATATCAGCCAAAAGCTCGGTGGCGGTAAGTACACGCTTATTGGTGACGTTATTGAGATGCAGTTCCAAACTGCTTATAACTACAACCTTGGCGCGTCTATATCTCTACTCCTTATGGTGTTCATACTTGTTTGTCTCTTCGTCATGAACAAATTCGGAGATATCGACGAAGGAGGTAGTATCGTATGAGAAAACTTGGAACTGCCTCTAAAATCTACATGATTTTAATCTTTGTAATTCTCTATGCACCTATAGCTATTTTGATTTTCTATTCATTTAATGAATCAAATAGTACAAGTGTATTCACAGGATTTTCACTTCGTTGGTATGGTGAACTCTTTAGAGATGAGGCCACTATTAAAGCGCTTGAAAATACAGTTGTATTAGCGCTTCTCTCATCACTGATTTCAACAGCACTTGGAACAATTGCTGCTACAGGAATCTATTACTCAAAGACTCGTTGGTATAAAAGCAGTCTTTTGACTGTAAATAATATTCCGCTCATGAACCCTGATATCGTAACAGGTATCTCAATGATGCTTCTCTTCGTATTCGTTGGTACTATGCTTAAGATTTCTGGTGTTTTGGGCTTTATGACAATGCTTATAGCTCATATCACATTTGAGCTTCCATATGTCATATTGAATATTTTGCCTAGATTTAAATCTATGGATAAGTTTTTGGTTGAAGCTGCTTGTGATCTTGGTTGCACGCCTAAAAAAGCATTCTTTAAAGTAACTCTTCCATATATTAGAACTGAGATTATTGCTGCATTCATCATGGCGTTTACTTTGTCACTTGATGACTTCGTAATCTCATACTTCGTAAGTGGACCTGATTTCCAGACACTTCCTATCCGTATCTATTCTATGACTAAGAAACGTGTAACACCTGATATGTATGCTCTTTCAGCTCTTATCTTTGTTACAGTATTTGTCCTTCTTATTCTCACAAACATCGCTCAGGACAGCGCACTTCGTGAGAAGATGAAAAAGAGAATAAATAAGAGGAGGGTGGCATCATGAAAAAACTCTCCTTAATCAAAAAGATTTGTTTTGTAGTATTGGCTATTGCCTTACTAATGTCATCATTGGTAGTTCCAGTTTTTGCTGCATCTAGTAGTTCTGACGTTCTTTATCTCAAGGATTATCAAATCGATAAAGATTATTATGCGAATAATCCTTATAGGGGAACAACTATAAACGTTTACAACTGGGGCGAATACATCTCCGATGGCTCAGAGGATTCACTCGACGTAAATAAGTACTTTGAAGAACTCACTGGTATTAAAGTTAACTATACAAACTTTGATAGTAATGAGGATATGTATGCAAAGATTAAGAGTGGTGGCGCAAACTACGACGTCTGTATCCCATCAGATTATATGATTGAGCGTATGATCGAAGAGGGAATGCTCTTAAAGCTTGACTACAGCAACATACCAAACGCTAATAACATCTTAGATGAGTACAAATCACTCTACTTTGATCCTGACAACGAGTACACAGTTACATATAACGTAGGTTATGTAGCGCTCGCATATAACACAAAACTTATGGATGAGGCTCCTGACAGTTGGAGTATCCTTTGGGATGAAGAATATGTTGGTCAAATCCTCATGTTTAATAACCCAAGAGATGGTTTCGCTATAGCGCAATGTCTCCTCGGTCAGGATTTAAATATGACAAGTTTTGACGAATGGCAGCTTGCCTATGATAAACTTCTTGAACAGAAACCTGTAGTTCGTTCATATGTTATGGATGAGGTCTTTAACATTATGGAAAGTGGCGCTGCTGCTGTTGCACCGTACTATGTAGGCGACATCTTAACTATGATGGATAATAACGAGGATCTCGCTGTAGCTTTCCCTAAAGAGGGCGCTAACATCTTTGTTGACTGTATGTGTATTCCAACTACATGTCAGAACAAAGGCGCTGCAGAGCTCTATATAAACTTTATGGAGGAAGCTGAGGTTGCACTAGCAAACGCTGAATACATCTGTTATGCAACTCCTAATAAAATAGTTCGTAACCTCGATGAATATAGTCTTCGTGAAAGTGATATTCTCTATCCAGACCCATCAGTTACTGAAAACTATCAGTACTTCCATAATCTTCCATCTGAGACACAGAACCTTATGGCAAACCTCTGGTCTGACTTGAAAGTTGATGGAGATTCAAATTCTTCAACATATATTGGACTCGGCGTTTTCTGTGCTTTAGCGGCAGCTTTTGGTGCATATAAAGTGATTAAGAAAAAGCGCAGAGAGAAGTATTACGACTAGATGCAAGTTTATTAAAATTGTTGTTAATTTTTAGCTTGTTTTCTTTTATGTTTTAATATTTTTAGTTTGCTTATTTATATTTAATTTTTCTTTAAATAATATATAAAAAGTAATTGACAATGCATAACTGCTTTGTTATAATAATCAACGTTGCGTGAGGGAAATATCCCATGCGTAGCATGCGAGAGTGGCGGAATCGGCAGACGCGCACGTTTGAGGGGCGTGTGGGGCGACTCGTACGGGTTCAAGTCCCGTCTCT
>DCGF01000030.1 GCA_002314555.1 Ruminococcaceae bacterium UBA1785
CACGCGGTTTTGGAGACCGCTGCTCTACCAACTGAGCTATACCCCTATGTGAAATGGTGGACCATCAGGGACTCGAACCCCGGACCAACCGGTTATGAGCCGGTTGCTCTAACCAACTGAGCTAATGGTCCACGCTCACAGTGGTTTTTGGCCACTTGCTTATTATATATACGCAGTATATAAATGTCAAGCAAATTAGTACATTAAAATATACTAGATTTCAAGTGGACCATCACCTATTTCAACTACATAAAAGTCTGCATCTAATTGAGTTATCTCTTTATATTCTTTTCCGACATAATCTATAAAACTATCTATACAATCATCCAAAACAATACTTACTGTACAACCACCAAATCCTGCGCCGGTCATTCTAGAGCCGATTACTCCTTGGCACTTCCTTGCAGCATTTACAAGCGTATCAAGTTCGATGCCTGTAACCTCATAATCATCACGTAGTGAATCATGAGATTCGTTCATCAATTGGCCAAAACCTTCAATATCTCCTTCTTGAAGTTTTGTGACTGCTTTTATTGTTCGTTGATTCTCATATACAGCATGCTTTGCTCTTTTCCTGCATGTCTCGTCAATAATATTTGACTTCAAAGACTCGAATTCTTCTTCAGTTAACTCACCAAGAGTATTTATGCTTTTAACAGTTTTAATATCTGCTAATGCAGTATCACATTCTTGACGTCTCTCATTATATTTGGAATCTTTGAGACCACGCTTTTTGTTGCTACAAGCAATAACAATCTTATACCCATCAAGTTTTACTGGAACATACAAATACTCAAGTGTAGCAGTATCAAGAAACGTAGCATTATCTTTCTTTCCCATAGCGATTATGAACTGATCCATAATTCCACAGTTTACGCCTATAAATTCGTTTTCACATTTTTGACCTAGCAATGCTATATCAAGATTTGAAATATTGAGTCCGAAGAGTTCTTTTAGGAAGAAACCTGTTAGAACTTCAATGGATGCAGATGAAGAAAGACCACTTGAATTAGGAATATTTCCATAATATGCGACATCAAAACCTCTTCTAATTTCAAAGCCTTTTTCTTTCAAGGCGGCGACCATTCCAAGTGGATAATTCGTAAAGGACTTTGATTCATCTTTTACGGTTTCATTTGTATTTCTCTCTATTATTCCAGCATCCGGGAAATTCTTAGAATAGAACCTACAAACATCATCATCACGAAGCCTTACAGCAGCATATGTTCCGATAGTCAGTGCACATGGAAAGACATGACCGCCGTTATAATCTGTATGTTCGCCTATTAAATTAACACGTCCCGGAGCGAAGAATACTCTGACGTTATCTAAAGTTTTATAGACTTCTTTGAATGCATCTAAAACTATATCTTTTCCGTCTATTTGCATGTAAATTCAATCTCCATTTTACCTGTTCTATCAGATGAAATTATAAGCTTTGCTTTGCCTTTTTTACCTGTGGTTTTAACATATGTTCCACCCATACCACCACGAAGAGAGATTGCCTTTGGACCAATAAGCTTAATTGGGCCTACCGTTTCAAACATTATCGGTTCATCGTAGTAGTTTAGAAGATTTCCGTACTCTGACACAGCTTTAATGTTGATTTCTGCAACATCATATGTTGTATCTTCAGTTAATGTCACATGGGAAGGCGTTGCGATAAGAGAAACTTTATTTGTAGGAGCTTTTATTACACTCTTTACTACTTGGTTATTCTTAATTGCATCAAAGCGATATACAGTAACGTCTGAGCCCCAACCCATTACATATTTGTAGATAATATCGATGCCACGTTTAAAGCCGATTTTATCTCGCGCCATAGCAGAGCCCAAACCAATAATATTTGAAGGTGTCAATGCGCCTTTATAACTGTCTTTCATATATCCTCTTACAGCCTTCTTAATGCCTTCTGAAGATTTATGTGAAATACCTTCATTTGTTTCAAGAAGGCAGCCAATAAGATCATCAACCTTAATTGGTGGGTGAGGAAGATTTGGATAATCTTCCCTATCTGGCTCATATCGTTTTACAAATTCACCGTTCTTGTAAAGATTTACGCAATCAGCATTTGTAAATACATATACATCTCCAAGACTTCCAGCAGGATGCTCACCAATATCCATAGATGAAGATATTTCAAGAACTGGCTTTTCTTCGCCTTGGCTTGCATAAAGGGATGCCGCAAGTTTAGGGTTTCTAAACATATCAAGGACGCCGTGATAACAAATGCGGTCGCCGGAACCAAAATCCTTATGTGTATTGTAGTCAGCCATACACCAACCAAAGCAACCAGAAATACCATTGTTCTCTTCGTACATAGAGTTAAGTACGTTAGTATGTCGGAGGGCATGTGAAAGCCTATGCGACTCATCATCATATGCCTTTGTTGGGAACATGTGGCCGTTATATTCAGAAACAAGATATGGTTTATTCACTTTTGGAGTAACCATAAACTTCTTTTGAAGACCATTGTTATTTCCTGTGTGGGAGAAATCATTAAAAGCATAAACATCTTCAAGCATTTGGCTAAACTGAAGATATCTAACGCCCGATGTAGGTCTCGTATCATCAAGATTATGAGCTATTTCATTTGCTCTTGTGTAGAGCCATTCGTCGTCTTGAGACTCATTTACTCTAACGCCCCAAAGCACGATACTTGGGTGATTTCTGTATTGTAAAACCATTTCTTCAACATTTTTAAGATGTTGCTTTTTCCACTCCATATTTCCTATGTGTTGCCATCCAGGAGACTCGGTAAAAACTAGGAGTCCCAAGTCGTCACAAGCATCAAGGAAATACTTTGACTGAGGATAATGACTGGTTCTAACAGCATTAAGACCTAGCTCATGTTTTAAAACATAGGCATCATGTTCTTGAATTGACTTTGGCATAGCGTAGCCGACATACGGATATGACTGATGCCTATTAAGTCCACGGATTTTAATTCTTTTTCCATTGAGATAAAATCCGTCAGCTTTAAACTCAATTTGGCGGACGCCAAAGCGAGTCTCATATATATCAGTCATATCCCCATTTTCAAGACATACGACTGCTTTATACATTTTCGGATTTTCTACTGACCAGTTTATGAGGTCATATGCCTCAAGTTGCAAGGACATCTCACGCAGAGCTCTCGTTTTGCCCGTTCTTGCAACTATTTTTTTGCCCTCATAAACTTTAACTTCAACTAAAGCATCTTTAAGACTTATGTCTTCTGTAGTATTAATCTTCAAATCAAACTGAAGAATCTTTTTGTCAGAAAGGCATGATTTTGTCTTTACAAATACATCTTCAACATAAGACTTATCTTTAATATCAATGTAGGCTTCTCTATAAAGTCCGCCATAAGTCATATAGTCTATAACATGTCCAAACGGTGGAACGTTAAGTGATTCTCTTGAATCCAAAACTACTTTAATTTCGTTCTTTGTTCCAAACTTTAAGTGTTTAGAAATCTCATAAGTAAAAGCAGTATAGCCATTATTATGACATCCAACAAAAGCATTGTTTACATATACTTCTGCCTTATGTGCGGCACCTTCAAAGGTTAAAAAGATGAGTTTATTACTGTATTCTTTTTCAACAACCAATTCACGTTCATAGACACTTATGAACTGATAATCTACATCATTAAAATAGTTAAATGGTGTTTCAACATTTGTGTGAGGAAGTCTGACAATTGACTTTTCTTTACAATTGTCTTGTTTATAAAATATCCAATTGTCATTCAAATAAACTCTTTCCATATTGGACCACCTTTGAAATTTTGTACAAAAATATTATAAAAAAAAGAGTAGGCTTTATCAAGCCTACCCTTTTAATTAATAAATGCTAATTACTCAATTAATTAGTCAATTGTTGGAAGTGAGTTAACGTTTGCAGCAAGAGTCTTCATGTACTCGTTGTAGCCTGCATCTGTCTCACCAACACCCATGTAAGATGTGTGGTCTTTCCACTCTACTGGCATTACGTTCCAGATACCTGGCTTAACGTCTGCAAGACCATTCTTAAGATCAGCAAACTCTACGAACTGCTGTCCCTCTGGATGATGAGCTGCACCCATGTTTACAATACCGTCGTTAGCCTGCCAGAATTCACCGTTATGTGTCTTATCACTGTAGAGACACTCAAATGGGCTAAGGAGACGAAGTGGAAGCCAAATATCCTTTGATGGATATTCAATGCCACCCTTACGACGTGTTCTACGACCATAGTATGAGAAGTAGTAGATGTTGTCATAAGTCTTTGTCTTGCCAAGCTGAGAAATAGCACCCTCTGTTGAAAGTTCGTAGTAGATGTTATCTTCCTTATGAGCAGCAAGGTTCTTAATCTTTGGCCATGCTTCGCTAAGTGGGATGTGTTTTTCTTTGCTTGTAAAGCCGTACCACTCAAGTCTGAAGTCATAGAACTTAGAGAACCATGTACCTGAACCTAAAGCACCAACAGCCCAAAGAGCTTCAGCCATAGGAGTTACAAGTGGACGAGCTGCGTCTGGAAGTGTTACACCATTATGTGTACCTGCAAGTGTTGTGCAAGAGTGAACCCACTTCTGCTTTCCACCTTTGAAGAGATCAGAAAGATCAGCAGGATCTGTACCTGCAACCTCTTCTGGGTCGCCTTCTGCAAGGAGATGGATAAGTGTACGAATAGTAGGTGTACCAAAGCTGTGACCGATAAGGTTAATCTTCTGAATCTTTCCAGCCTCATCAAGTTCACCCCAGTTTGGAACATAACCTGGGAATGTATCACCATAACGCTCGTGACCCATCTTTTCAGAGTGAACTTTACCGAAGTCAACACGGCCGCCCTTAATCATAGCATAGAGAATGCAAGCGCGATCTCTCATACCTGTGAAAGGACCTACGTGAGGAGTAAAGCAAACCTGTCCCTCTTCCATGATAGCCTGACGTCCGTTACCATGCCACATTCCGAAACAAGGCATAAACTGGCAAATCTTTGACTCAGAACCCCAGCAGAGGAAACCATGAACTAATATAACGGGATAATTGTTTTTCTTTTCCATTATTTTTACCTCCCAAAATTTTAAGCACTAATATTTTAACATATTGTTCCATACTTTCAAACAATATTTGAGCTTTTTATGAACAATTTAGCAAAAATTCTTTTGTGCATTTTGTTTAGATATTTTAAGAATAATTTAACTTATTTTTCATTGCGCCTAAATACTATATATGGTAAAATTTATACATATATTTATCTATATCTAGGTGATTATCGTGGCAAAACCAGTTAGAAAAGTATACAAGTTTTATAAATTAATGGCCGAACAATATGGCGAGTCAAAGATATCATTTATCCTCTACATGTTCCTTCGCCTCATAATTATTGGCATTATTGTAATGTCTGCTATTAGAGGTGATTTCGAACATCTTTGGCAGTGCATCTTTGCACTCATCCTCTTTTGCCTTCCGCCTTTCTTCGAAAGAACTATAAAAGCAGACTTACCTGCACTATTCGAAATAGTAATTCTACTATTTATTTTTTCCGCTTTCATTTTAGGTGAAGTCTTCTCGTTTATGGGAAAGGTTGCTTGGTGGGACACTATGCTTCACACCTTTTATGGTTTCATTTTTGCAGCATTTAGTTTTTCACTTTTAGAAGTTTTAAACAATGATGAGGATTTGAAGTTTAAACTCTCTCCTTTTTATCTTTGTCTAACATCTATAAGCATCACGACTTTTATCGGTGTACTTTGGGAGTTCTTTGAATATTTTGCAGATCACTTCCTCGGAAAAGACATGCAAAAAGATAGACTTATCACTTCATTTAATTCCACGTATTTAGATTCAGCGGATGGTATGATACCTATTCCTGTAACTGATATCAAATCGACTATAATCACCCTAGCCGATGGTACATCTATCACTCTACAAGGTTACTTAGACCTCGGCGTAATAGATACTATGAAAGATCTATTCGTAGCCTTTATCGGTTCACTTGTGTTTTGTATTTTCCTTACAATTTATTTAAAGACACAGGGTAAAAATAAACTTGCAGCTATGCTTATACCAGTTAAACGAAATTGGAAAGAAGCCCCACCAAAGCCTGCTGTAAAACTTGCTAAACAAATCTCTGACCTTGAGAATGAGATTTCAATTTTAAAAGAAAAGGATTAATTATGCTGAATAAGACAATTGTAATTATCCCTTCACTTGACCCAGACGAGCATTTAAAAGAAACCGTAGAAGGTTTAAAATCCTTCGGTTTCACACGTTTCGTTTTAGTTGATGATGGAAGCAAAGAAGAAAACAAAAAGAACTTCCCAGACCCTACTGATGATATTGTGGTTTTGCATCATGAGGTTAACAAAGGAAAAGGCGCAGGTCTTAAAACCGCCTTCGCTTATATCAAAGAGAACCTAAAAGATGCCAAATACATGGTAACCGTAGACGGTGATGGTCAGCACGCTCCAGCTGATGCGAAGAAGTGTGTTGAGGCTCTTGGTGACAACGAAAACCAATGTATTCTCGGTGCGCGTTGCTTTAGCCAAGATAATGTACCTCTTAGAAGTAAGATCGGAAATAACATCACACTCTTTGTATTCCATAAGCTCTGCGGAATTCAAATTTCCGATACGCAGACAGGACTTAGAGCATTCCCTACAGCTCTCATTCCCCTCCTTTTAAATATCGAGGGTGAGCGCTTTGAATATGAGACAAACATGCTCTTAAAGTTCAAGCAGCGCGGTGTTGAAATCAACGAAGTTCCTATAGAGACCGTTTATATTGAAGAGAATCACGCATCTCACTTTAGAACAATCCAGGATTCCTTCCTTGTATATAAATTCATCTTAGCTTATGTTCTAAGTTCAGCTATTTCTTTCGTAGTTGATATATCCTTCTTTGCTATCTTTCTTAAAATATTTACAAAGACAAGCTTAACTGGTTCCATTTCTATTTTCGGTAAAGAGATTTTGCTAGTTCAGTTCTTTGCAACAGCCTGTGCACGTCTCATCTCCTCCCTAGTTAATTACAACATTAATAAACACAAAGTATTTGACTATGAGGGTGAAAACAAAGAAGGAAAAGATAACACCCTTCTAAAATATTACGCACTTGCTATTCCGCAGATGTTTGTTTCAGCTTTTGCTGTAACTATACTTGTAAGAATACTCAGTATTCCTGCAACAGCTACATTTTTAACAACGCTTATCAAGGTTTGTGTCGACACAATCATCTTCCTCGTAAACTATAGAGTTCAACGAGTTTGGGTGTTTGCAGACAAACCATCCAAATAAAAACGATGGAGATGAAGAAAATGAATGATCTTGAATCTTTAGCTCAAAAGTATCTTGTCAATGATGAAGACGAAGTCATTGAAAAGAAAGCTCCAGCAAAAACTGAGCCTGCTTATATTGAGCCAAAAGACCCACCTCTAAAAGAGGAAGAGCCTAAAGAAGAAAAACCTGATAAAGTTAAGGCTCAAAAGAAAGTTAAGGCACCTAAGAAAGAAAAAGCTCCTAAAAAATTAAAATCACCTAAGGAGCCAAAAGACCCAGATGCTCCAATGAAAGCAAATAAGAAAAAGTCAAACATTCTTGGTCGTTTCTTCCTTTGCTTCTTCACATTAATCCTCATGATTATCATTACAATTACGACTTTCTGTATGATAATCTGCTACGGACCTAGCCCAACGGTTAGAAACATCTGTGTTCTCTCTGCAAAACAGGCAAGTGCCACAAAGTGGATTCCAGGTCTCTTCCTTTCAGATAAGGTAATTGATGAAATCTTAGAGGCTAGTAACAGCGTAAACTCCGACACAGTTAGTGTCGAAGATATTGCAGCAGAGAGCGACGAAGAAGAATGGGATGACGCCATAGATGGCATGAAACTCATCTTCCGTCAAATGCCAAACTTCAAGGCATACGTTCTCCTTGTTAAAGACCCTTCTAGAGTAATGTGCGGTGTATCATCAGATAACTTTGCTACTGCTACAGAAGGCATGCGTATCTTTGATATCGCTGAGAAGTATAAATGTGTTGCTGCCATTAACGGTGGTGAGTTCTCAGATCCAGGTGGACAGGGCTCAGGTGGACAGCCAATCGGCATCACCTATTCTGCTGGCAAATGCTGTTGGCAATCAAGCACAAGCGGAACATTCATAGGCCTTGATAAGGATAACAACCTCGTCTGCGTTGAAGGCATGAACCAAACTAAAGCTGAACAGCTCGGTGTTAGAGATGGTTGCTGCTTTATGTATGGTAATGTAATCATTGAGCGCGATGGCGACGACGTAAAACTCAACTATGCCGACGACAACCTCGGCATAGCTCAGAAGACAGCTATTGGCCAGCGCGCTGACGGTACAATCATTATGATAGTTACCGACGGTCGTTCAACAGACAGCGTCGGTGCTACTAGAAACGACATGATTGACCTTATGGTTGAATACGGTGCTGTTGTTGCCGGTTCACTTGATGGTGGTTCTTCAAGTATGCTCTATTACAGAGACTACTTCACAGCATATAACATTGATAAGTCTACTCTCGATGAATATCAGCAGAAGGGTCTTGTAAACCACTACAAAGCATTTACAAACCCACGTAGAATACCAACTTACTTTATCGTTATGCCAGGAGAATAATTATGAAAAAGAAAAGATTTTATAAATTATATTTTTCAGCAATAGTTATTTTCCTTATATTACTTATTGCTGGTTCTATCATCTTAACTACATGGCTCAAGTCATATGAAAAGGCTCAGCCAGCCACTATTGTAAACACAGTAATCACAGATTACTTAGACACTGGAAAATATACAAAACTTCAAAAAGACTTAGACCTCGAGATTTCAGAATATGAAACCGAAGAATCTTTAGTAGCTGCTTTAAAAGCTGCTACTGACGGTAAGAAGCTCACAGCTTCACACAGTTCTTTAAAGCCAGAAGGCATTGACTTATCTTACATCATCAAAGCTGATGATACTAAGATTTTAAATGTTTATCTAAAGAAGCATAAGATTGGTAAGGGATATGACATCGCCTATGTTGAACTTGCAAAAGGCGTTTTAAAGACCATCAACATCGTTGTTCCAAAAGGAACAGATGTAACTATCAACGGCGTTGCTCTCTCCGATGATCTTAGAGAAGATAACGAGTTTCCTTCACTTCCATCTACTATAGACGTTAAGACACTTAAACCTACACAGACAGCAAAAGTAACCGGTCTCCTTTCTGAGTCACCTGTTATAAAAGCTACTGAGAACGGTAAAGACGTTGAAGTTGTAAACGAAGGAACTACTTACACAGTTGCTCAGTCCATCGATAAGACTGTTGGCGACAAAGTTCAGCAAGTAGCTCAAGCTGCAGCTGAAGCATATGCCGCTTACATGCAGAAGGACGGCTCATTTGGCGCTTTTGCTCAGTACTGTGATTCTTCTACACCTTTCTATAAAAACGTCGCTTCATCGCTCGTACAGTTCGTTAAGAACCACAACGGCTATAAGAATGAGAATATGTCAGTAACATCCCTTACAAAGTATTCTGATTCTCTCTATAGCTGCAGAGTTAGCTTTAAGCATGTTCTTCAGCTCAGTGGTTCAACTTACTCCGACAACTTTGATAAGATTGTTTTCGTAACAAAGAATAAAGATACTTATAAAGTAATCGATATGCAAAATCCTGTTTCTACAACAGAGAGTTAAAGAAGGTTTTAACTTGTATTTACAAAACGCGGTAAATCACTTTAAGACAATTACAAAACATAGACACCTTGTAATGCTTCACTGCTTTAAGGCTGGCATTCCCCTTCAAGGACTTATGCATGACCTTTCAAAGTATTCACCTACTGAATTTATAATTGGCGTGAAGTATTATGAGGGTAACCGTAGTCCAAATGTTGGAGAACGTATTGAAAAAGGTTATTCTTCCGCTTGGCTTCATCACAAAGGTCGTAACAAGCATCACTACGAGTACTGGTTTGACAACAGCAGAGACTCAGATACATTGGTCCCTGTTAATATGCCAACCAAGTACATAATTGAGATGTTCTGCGACAGAGTGGCCGCTTGCAAAGTATATCGCAAAGATGAATATAATGACCGTTCCAGCATTGACTACTATAACCTTCATGACTACCGCGTAGAGATGGGTCCAAAAACTAAAGAGCTCTTAGAGTTACTCATAAACATGCTCGCCGAGAAAGGCGAAAAAGAAACCTTTCGATACATTCGGCACATGGATAAGCGTGACTAATAAAAAATAAAAGGATGACAGTAAAACTACTGTCATCCTTTATTTTTATGTTTTATTAGTCATCTAAATCAAGGAGTTCCCATGTGCCGATAAAAGGAAGGTTGCGAGCCTTTCCATCAGCTGCATTTGCTATTCCCTGTACCCACATAACGAAGAAGAATAATGAAAGTACTAAGAATAAGAGCAAGAAAAGGAATCCAAAGAACTTACTGCTTAAGAAGATGATGGCTAAAATGCATCCTGCAAAGAACCAGTAAGTTAATGTCACAACATTTAATACGAGTGACTGGTTAGCGTGGAATCTAGCAAACTTTGATTTTGGTGCAAAGATGAGTGGTAAAAGAACGAGGAGTCCAAAGTAACCGAGGATAGAGAAGTATTTATTAGCTTCAATATCTTTCTTTTCAAACTCAGCTGTCTTATCCTCTGCTGAGTTCCATTTTTCAGCGAGCAAATCAGCTTTTTCTTTAGCTTCTTCTTTAGCTTCAGCAGCTTTCTTTGAAGCAACGTCTGAGAGTTCGCTAGCAGCCTGTTTTGCTTCAGTTTTCGTCTCTTCTACCTTTGTCTTAGTTTCTTCTACTTTAGCTTTAGTTTGAGATTTAGCCTTAGATTTAGCCTTTGGCTTAGATTCAGCCTTCTTTTCTTTTGCCTCATTCGCTACATCTTTTTCTGCCTGCTCGAGTTCTTCAATAATAGGATCTTTTTTCTTTCTAGCCATTATTTTGCACCTCCTACCATTACATATTCTTTAGATGCGATAAGTGATGGATATGAATCAATTTCAAAAAGACCATCCTTATTAAATACGATTACACAGTTTGCATCATCATTATCAAAGATGACATAGATACGCTCTGCATCTAAATCAACGTTATTAGCTTCAAGGATTTCAAAGAGTGTTTCAGGTTCTTTATCTTCATCTTTTGTCTCTTCTACTTCCTCTGCCTCAGTCTCTTCTGCATCTTCCTTATCTTTAAACTGCTCGTTAAAGAGTTCAAAGAATTTGTCAGGAGACTCAATTCCTTCCGGATTACAGATATATGCAGTCTTAGGGATGATTACTTCAGCCTCTTCCCCGTCCTCTGCTGGCTGCGTCTTCTCTACAAGGTACTTAGATATACCAAGGAGTTTTGGAAGTTCTTTATAATCATCAATATTCATATATTCAAACACGCCGTTTGTTTTAGTGTTAGCCCATTTAAATACTGTATCCTTCTTCTGATCAGCGAAGATGTAACCAACGCCTAAGAGAATTAGTACAAGTAATACTTCGATAAAGAAGAAAGCTATAAGGCCTCTTGAGAGATTTACCTTATTTCTATTCTTTGATGCTCCAATAGCCCAAAAGATAATGCAAAGAATATTAATGCCAGGAATTAAAAGAAGAATAAAAGTGCGAATAAAAGCACCGGTTGTTAAAACTTCGCCGTATTTGCGCTTCTTTGCTCTCTTTTCTTTCTTTGACTCTGTTTTTGCTTCAGGTGTAGCCACTTCAGGTGCAGCTACTTCAGTATTTTCTTCTGCAGCAACTGTTTCTAAAGCTTTATTCTCTTCAGCCATATCTATATCCTCCTTTAGTTAAAGTAACTTCTACAAATTGAAAGGTTAGTCTCATCGCTACCAGAAATAGTGATTTTTAGTACATAACCATTAACTTCTGAAACTAGAACTTCTTTATAACTTCCGAATGTATCTTTAAAGATAATTCCTTTGAATTTATTTCCGCCCCACTTAGAAGTAGCATTGTTATCGATTATAGTGTAGCCATAATTCTCAATCATCTTTTTAGTGGATTCTAATGCATCAGATGCATCACCGTAGTTATTATACTTCATAGATTCGTACTGAAGTGTAACACTACAGCCCATTCCATTTCCTGATGCAGACATATCTTTAGGTGATCTAGATGGATTATTAGTAGCATAGCTAGTCATAATCCAGTCACTTGGTGCAACAAAAGAGATACCAGAGAACTTACTGTAATAAGTAGTACCATCTACAGAACCAAACTCAAAACCATCTGAGCCTGTAGTTACAGCGCCCGTTCCACTGGTAGTAGATGAAGTTCCACCATAGATTTTACTGTTAATATCATTAATCTGCGTTACAAGTTCTGGGTTGATATTAGTCGCAGGTTCGGCATCGATAAATTTATCTAATGTCTTAACGAAAAAGACAGTGCCGCCTATGATAATCGATATGAAGCATAGCGCTACAATAATAGATACGATGATAATTATCTTTTCAGAGGTGTTATCATCACTACCTGCGCTCTGTGCTCTTTGGAATTGATCGTTTAAGTCGCCTCGCATGTTTTATCCTTTCGCATTAAGTGTTTCAATTATAGAGCCTACTGTGTCGATATCATAAGCAAAGATACCGATATGTAAATAGTATTCTCCAAGGTCACGTGTGAAATCATATTGGTAGCAGTTTAAAGAATCATTACTAATTCTGCAAGCAAGCTGTGTATACTTATCACCGTTTATAGTGATTGTGGAATCATCAGCATAATCAACGTTGTATTTTGTAGCATACTGATTAGTGCTATCTTTTATGCCCTTATTGAACTCATCAAGAGTTTCATATTCCCCAAAGTAATCCTTGTTATAAAGGCATACATAGAAAGTGTCTCCTGAGAGACTGTTCTCTGCGTAGAAGTCATATACGAAGAGATTATTATTAGCAAGAGTCTTAGATACGCCTTCTGTAGAATAAACTTGGCTTATTTCTGCATCAGTATAAATATCCCAAGTAGATGGAAGACTGAAAGATAGATTTACAAAGTCTGATTTATAACTGTTTGTATCACGAGTGATTTCACCAGCCTTAAAATGTGAAACACCTTCGTAATCATCATATCTGCCTTTATACTCACGCTCATCTATGATGTCGTCATCATCATAATCGTCATCATCGAAGTATTGAGAAAAATACTTGTCAAAAGCATCCTCTATCTCTTCTTCATCATAGAACTCATCATAGTCAAAAACTTTAGAGCCAGACTCTCCAATTGGAGAATCTCTAAAGATAGCCTTAAAGATAAAGAAGCCGCCGAGATATACAAGTCCAACAAGGAGCGCAGAACAAAGGAAAACTATTAAGATAATCTTTCCTGGCTTAACCTTTTTCTTCTCTTTCTTTGGCTCGTTACTAGTCTTATTCTCAGCCTCCGTGTCAGGGTCTTGATCTGCTCCACAGAATGGGCAAAACTTAACATCTTTTTCAATTTCTTTCTCACAGAATTCACATTTCATAAAAATGTACCTCCCATGTGTGAATTTACCCTATATATTTTACCATAATAGTAAAGCGGCAACAAGTGAAACTTGTTACCGCTAAAACTTACTTTAAGAGTTTTTCTATTGCTGCAAGCTTAGTAGAAATTATCAAAAGTTCTGTAGCATCTGATAGTTCTTCTACGCTTGGGAAAGATGGAGCAATACGAATATTAGTATCATCAGGGTCTTTTCCATAAGGGAAAGTCGCACCAACATTTGTAAGTTTAACTCCGCCCTCTTTGCAAAGCTCATAGACACGAGTTGCAGTACCTGGCATTACGTCTAAGCTGATAAAATATCCTCCGTTTGGATTACTCCATTTTGCGATTCCAAGACCAGCGAGTTCTTTGTTAAATGCTGAAAGAACAACCTCAAATCTTGGACTTATGATATCAGAGAGAATTGACATATGTCTCTTAACGCCATCGATATTTTTAAAGTACATTACATGACGAAGCTGGTTAGCCTTATCATATCCGATAGTCTGTTTTGCACATCTCTTCTTAATATAAGTAAGATTTTCTTCATTTGCAGCAAGTACAGCAACACCTGCGCCAGAGAAAGAAATCTTTGATGTACTAGCAAATTCTACTGCGCGACTAGGATTACCAGCCTTTTCACACTCTGAGAGAATATCGAGGAGTTTATCCTCTTTGCCGAATAAATCATGTACGCAGTATGCGTTATCCCAAATTATTCTAAAGTCGTCAGCGGTATCCATAGCGGCGAGGCGCTTTACAGTCTCATCTGAATATGTAATTCCGGTTGGGTTTGAATACTTTGGAACACAGAACATACCTTTTACGAGTGGATCTTTAGCGAGTGCCTCAACTTGATCCATGTCAGGACCAGTCTCGG
>DCGF01000113.1:0-7757 GCA_002314555.1 Ruminococcaceae bacterium UBA1785
CCACCACGGATGATCATATCCTTGAGTCGGCCAGTGATGCGGTAGTTGCCCTGCTCATCCTTGCAGGCAAGGTCACCTGAATGCAGCCAGCCGTCAGCGTCAATGGTCTGAGCGGTAGCCAGAGGCATCTTATAGTAGCCCTTCATGATGTTGTATCCACGAGCTACAAATTCACCGTCAACTCCGTCAGGTAGGTCTGCGCCGGTCTCCGGATCAACGATTTTACACTCAATTTCAGGAAGTGGTCGGCCGACTGTTGTACAACGTACTTCGATCGAGTCATCGGTCGAACTCATTGTGCAACCTGGGGAGGCCTCTGTCTGACCATACACGATAGTGATTTGGTCCATATGCATTTTCTCAACAACCTCTTCCATTACTGGAATTGGACATGGAGAACCAGCCATGATACCTGTACGCATGTATGAGAAGTCAGTGCTCTCGAAATCAGGATGCTGAAGCATAGCGATAAACATCGTAGGTACGCCGTGGAAGGCAGTGATGTGTTCCTGATTTATACATGCCAAGGATGGCTTTGCTGAAAAGTATGGAATTGGGCAAAGTGTGCCACCGTGAGTCATCGTAGCGGTCATAGCAAGAACCATACCGAAGCAGTGGAACATTGGAACCTGAACCATCATTCGGTCCGCGGTTGAAAGATCCATTCTGTCACCGATGTTTTTACCGTTGTTTACGATGTTATAGTGGGTGAGCATTACGCCCTTAGGGAAGCCTGTTGTACCAGATGTGTACTGCATGTTAGCTACATCGTTTTTATCAACTGTGGCTGCTATACGGAGCACTTCTACAAGTGGCACTTTCTTAGACTTCTCTACTGCCTCTTCAAAGGTTAAGGCACCATCCATTTCAAAGCCAACTGTAATTACATTACGAAGGAATGGAAGACGCTTTGCGTGAAGAGGTTTGCCCTTCTTTGTCTCTTTAAGTTCAGGGCAAAGCTCTTCTACAGTGGCTTTGTATGAGTTGCCCTTGTTACCCTCGATCATTACGAGTGTGTGAGTATCAGACTGTTTAAGAAGATACTCAAGTTCAGCAATTTTATATGCTGTGTTAACGGTTACTAAAACTGCACCAATTTTAGTGGTAGCCCAGAAAGCGATGTACCACTCAGGAACATTAGTCGCCCAAACAGCAACCTGTGTTCCCTTCTTTACACCTAAGGCTAAAAGTGCTCTAGCAAACGTATCTACGTCATCTCTGAATTCTGAGTATGTACGTGTATAGTCAAGAGTTGTGTACTTAAATGCGAGTTGATCAGGAAATTCCTCGCACATTGCGTCGAGAACTTGAGGGAAAGTTTTATCTATCAAGGTCTCTTTTTTCCAGAGGAATTTACCTGTGTGAGCATTGTTATAGTAGTAGTGAGAAGATGATTTTGCGCTAGCCATTAAGCTGTGCATGTAGTGATAGTAATGGATTAAAATTACTTCAAAATCATCAACTTCTGGAAGGAACTTAGGGTTCCATTCAAGACAGATTGTGCCGTCATAGTTTACTGATTTAAGTGCATTAAGCATGTCCTCTACAGGGAGGTCTCCCTCACCTATCAAGGCATATTTTCTGTCATTTGTTTGGTCAACTATGTGAACAAGTTTTACATATGCACCGAGGTTTTTAATGGTGGTCTCAGCGTCTTCCCCTGCGTTGAAATATGTATCATGCATATTCCAGTCAGCAGCAAGATTATCACATGCAAAATGCTTCAAAACACCCGAGAGTTTCTCTGTGTCAGCGAATAAATCTCTAGTAACTATGAGGATTGTGACACCTGCAGCTTCTGCTATAGGGATAGCTTTTTCAAGGAATGCTATACAGTTGTCTACAGCGTCATCAGCGTCACTTTCAGCATATACTTTGACATACTGACAGTGGATGCGGTTTGCAGCCCTCATGAGGCCTGCAAGAGTCATATACATAGATTCATGATCTGCTTTTTCTGCTATGTTGAAATTGCTATTGATGGCAGCAATTTCAACACCATTTGAGAAGAATAATTTACGAATCTTCTCAGCATGGCTTGTTACAAATCCGATATCATGAATCTCGATTGAATCAAATTTTGATTCATTGGCAAGAGTGACAAAATCCTTGAGTCTGTACTCTGGCCAATATTTAGTTGAAAAGCCGAGTTTCAAGGTTATGCCTCCTCGTATACGATTTTGTTGATAGCATCAACATATGCGTGAATAGATGCACCGATGATATCCGTTGAGACACCATCACCTGCATAAAGTTTTCCGTTATCGGCACGAAGCTTAATGATAGTATGACCAGCAGCCTCACTACCTTCAGATGTAGTAAGTACCTGGAAGTCATCAAGTTCATACTCGTGACCGATTATTTGGTTGATAGCGGTGAAGGCAGCGTCGATAGGGCCGTCGCCTGTAGCGACACCCTCAAGTGCTTCACCGTTATACTTAAGTTTAATGTTTGCAGTGGCCTTAATGATATTGCCACTGTTAATTACGTAGTTTTCGATTTCGTATGTCGCAGGTGCTGTGAAAGCAGAAGTAGCAATAATTACTTCAAGCTCTTTTGAATCTACGATAGATTTCTTTCCAGCAACACGCTTGAAAGCTGAGTATACGTTAATTTCTTCGTCTTCTGTAAGGTTGTATCCAAGAGTCTTTGCAGCTTTTGTTACGGTCTCCTGTGAGTCTTCCTCTGAGAGTGCAAAGTCTACGTTGCTTACGTCGACATTAGGTTTTGCTACTTCTTTCTCAGCACCGTTTTGAGCCTGGGCTTTAACGTTCTTAAAGCCAGTTTTAAGCTGATTACTCTTAATTGATGAGGAGATGCCGAGGTCGGCACCACGCTTGTCGATTACGTTTGCGATGCTTTCGATTTCGCTTGTGTCAGTTTTAATCTCGTTTGCGCCTGCTTTGATGGCTGCGAAAGCGCAGGCAGTCGCAAGACCTAAAGTGTTTACAACTGAAACTGCGAAATCGACGTCTGAAAGCTTTGGTAAATCATTCTTAAGTTTACCTATAAACTCACCAAACTCATCAGGCATCATTCTGCCCTCTGTGTCACAAACAGTAACCTTTGTAGCACCTGCATCAATAGCTGCATTTAAAGCATCCTTAAGGAAGCCAAATTCTGCTCTTGTAGAATCAAGAGCCTCGAATTCAACATTAACTGTCTTCTCTTTACATGCCTTAACCTTAGCATCAATTACTTCAAGCATCTTAGCAGGTTTTACATGACAGTGATATTCCATCTGAACTGTGCTTACTGGAAGAGAAACCTTTAAAATAGGTCTCTTAGCATTCTTAATAGAATCCCAAGTACCTTCAATATCATCTGTAGCATTAGCTGAAAGGCGTGCTTCCTTTAGTGTAGTAGCGAGAGTTTTATTTAGTAGAGAATCAGTTTGGGCATTAGTAATTATAGGCAGATCAACACAAGCGAAGTTAAGTTTATCCATAATCTTCGCCATCTCTACCTTATCTTTAAAGCTAAGTCCTTCTGTTTTGCTGATTGTTACATCAGTTAAGTTAATTTTTCTCATAATAAAACTCTCCTTAAATAAAAAAATCCCAGAAATGCACTAACATTCCTGGGACGATAAACTAAGTTACCGCGGTACCACCCACGTTCCGATTAAATCGGCTCTTTGAGGCTCTAACAAGCCCTTTGTCTGTAACGGGACAATCCCGGAACTCCTTATACAACCAAAGTCTTTAGGGAATTCTGCTCCAGTACGAGACTGTCTTTGGGACGAACGCTGGTTCGCAGCAACCACCAGCTCTCTTTGAACGTTTATCCAAAGGCATAATACCTTCAACGCATTTATATTTAATTTATGCAATTATTATATTTATTATATATATAAAAGTCAACTTAAATTTTTGTACTAATAATATATTTACATTGTTAGTACTAAATGTTATACTCTTTTTGGGTAAATTATTGGGATAACTTAGGGGGAATTTAACATGAAGGGAAAGAAAACAACTATGACCATCCGCGTAGATGAAGGTCTAAAACACGATGCCCAAGTATTATTTGATGATCTTGGATTAGACATGACCACCGCTGTTACAATCTTTTTAAAACAGTGTGTTCTTCACTGGAAAATACCGTTTGAAATCAACTACCCTACTCCGAACGCAGAAACTCTTGCAGCAATCGAAGAATGTGAGGACGCCATCAAGCATCCAGAAAAGTACAAGTCCTACACCAATGTAGAAGAAATGATGGAGGAGTTGTTAAAATAGTATGTTAAATATTTCCTCCCTAAATTCCTTTAATAAAAACCTAAAAACCGTTAAAAAACGAAACTACGATATATCATTACTAAATGAAGTAATCACTATGTTAGCAAACAAAGAAAAATTACCTGATAAATATTTTGACCACCAATTAACTGGGATTTTATCCGATTACAAAGAATGTCACATAAAACCCGATTGGTTACTAATATATAGAATAAAAGGAAACACTCTATACTTAGTGAATACAGGAACTCATTCAGATTTGTTTGGATAGATTAAAAAGGAGTAGCTTTATGCTACTCCTTTTGCTATTCGGCCAAGATTGATGCTCGGTAGAGCCCTTTTCGTTTAGTCTTTTGACTCCATTTCTGGCTGTTTGCGGCCGGAACAGTAGAGACCGAGAAGGATGAGAGCCATGCCGAAAACAGCGAGTATGTTTAGGGCGGACATCTTTACGATGACTTGGGCTATGAGGGTTATAGCAGGCATAATGAAGAGGTATTTGGCTGTAGTAACTGGGCCAAGTCTCTCTGCCGCCCTGTTCCAAGTACAGTAGCAAAGTGCACTTGCAAAGATGCCGAGATATGCTATTCCAAGAATAGTAATTGGTGTGAATTTTTCTTTGGCAAAATCTGCTCTTAGGATAACTGGAATTATCATTTCTATGAGAGAATAGAAGAAGAGCTTTCTAGTGACTATAAAGCCCTTAATCCCTTTATCTGCGAGGATTTTAATGATTATAGTGTAGATGGCCCAGAGCCAAACTGTGCATAGAATAATGATGTCACCTTTTACTCCTGTTTCTATGATTTTAGAGTCACCGAAGGAGACAAATCCTACACCGATTATAGAGATTATCATGCCGAAAATAGTCTCTTTTGTAGGCTTAGTTTTGAAGACTATAGCAGAGAAAATTGCGGTAAAAAGTGGAGCCATGGCGGTAATGAAAGATACGCTGGCTGGAGTCGTATATTTAACGCTTAGGTTCTCCATGTATTGATAGTAGCTGGTGCCTATAACCGAGGCTACAAAGAGCATAAGTTCGTTCTTAAGGCCTAATGATGTAGGCTTTTTTGGATAGATAATCCAGATACAAACGTATGCTAGTACATATCTAAGGAAGAGAATTTCAAGGTTTGTAAACACGCCCATTAGAGCCTTAGTACATAAAAATGTTAAGGCCCAAATAAAGATTGTTATAAACGCTAAAGCGTGTTCTTTAAAGCTGTTCTTATCCATTACTCTCTCCTACTAATTTAAACACCATAAGAGTATATCATAATTAATTGATTTCTCAACTAAAAAACCTTTATTTAATTAATTATTTATGATAATATAATCAAGTATTATTGAAACGGCTCTTTTTGAGGAGGCACAAAATGGACAAAGTTAAAAAATATGGCAAAATCGCCATTGCTGCTTTGGCAGTTTTAGCACTTATCGGTATCGCTCTTATAGCTTTACTTCTCTACGCTTGGATAGGAATTCTTCTTCCTTTCTATAACGTACCAAATGAGAACAAAGCAGTTGTAGAATATAATCCTGATTCAGGACTTGTAAGCCAGGCTACTTATGATGCTCTTATTAACTCTAATAAATCAGAAAAGTTTGAGCTCGGCGTAAATGAGGATGGACAGGTTGTTTTCGTACATCCATATAAAGCTTTCGGCCGTGCAAAGAGCGAATATAAAAATGTTTGGAAGTACGCTGACAAAGAGCTTGGTCTTAAGCATCTCTCACGTACATACTACATAGAATATATGAATGATGATATACTCGCCCAAATAGTAGAAGCTAACCCAGACGTAACTGGAGACGCTAAGATTTATAAGGAAATCCTTGAAATCTACTCTCATAGTTATAATAAACATAGATAAATTAAAAACCCTGAGCTTTTCGCTCAGGGTTTAATTTTATAAATCTAAGTTTGCTATATCTTCAGGTGTCTCACGTTTTACGGCTACGTATGACTTTCCTTCGTTTATCATAACTACAGGTGGCTTTCCAAGCCTGTTATAGTTTGAAGCCATAGAGTAATGATATGCGCCAGTTGTAAGACAAGCGATGATGTTTCCACGCTTAGTAGTACCTGGAAGTGAAACGTTTTCTTGGATGATGTCGCCACTTTCGCAGCAACGGCCTACAACGGAACATTTCATGTCACAAGGCGCAGACATGTTATCAGCGGCAAAAAGCGTGTATGGCGCACCGTAGAGCGCAAAACGGATGTTATCCGTCATACCGCCGTCAACTGACACATAAGTCTTATAACCAGGAATGTTCTTCACTGTACCTACAGTGTAGAGTGTGAGGCCTGCATCAGCGACAATACTTCTGCCTGGTTCGAAGCATACTGTTGGTAATACTATACCAAGTGCAGCAGCTTTCTCCTTCATATGAGCACCAACACTTAAGATGTTGGCGTGGATGTCTATTTCTGGATCTGCCTCTGTATAACGAACACCATATCCTCCACCGAGGTCAAGTTCCTTAGTTTCAAAGCCATATTTATTTTTCATGTCAGCTATGAAGGTGAGCATTACATCTGATGCACGTAAATATACATCAGAATCAAATACCTGTGAGCCAACATGGCAGTGGAAACCGACAAGGTCTATTCCCTGAAGTCGCATAGCAAGGGACGCTATCTCCTCTGCTTGGCCAGTTTCAATAGCTGAACCAAACTTGGAGTCAACCTTACCAGTTGAAATGGCAGCGTATGTATGAGGGTCAATGCCAGGAGTTAAGCGAAGAAGCACCTTCTGCTTAATATCCCTTTTATTAGCCTCTGCTGCTATAGCGTAGAGTTCCTCTGCATTATCCACTACAAAGTGACCTACACCGGCTGTCATAGCATATGCTATGTCTTCATCAGTTTTGTTATTTGAATGGAAATAGGCATTAGAGAGGTCAAATCCTGCACGGAGTGCAGTATAGATTTCACCCATAGACACAACGTCTGTGCCCATTCCCTCCTCTTTCATAATCTCATAGATTCTCTTAAAAGAAGCAGCTTTTGAAGCATAGAGAACTTTTGCATTTCCATCAAAAGCGTCTTTTACTGCAGAGAGATATGTTCTGCAGCGTTCTCTAATCCTCGCTTCATCTAAGAGATAAAGAGGTGTTTTATATTCTTTTGCAAGTTCTACAGTATCAAGGCCAGCAAATAAAAGGTGGCCGTTATCTGATACAGAAAGGTTGTTGCAAATCATAAGTTTCTCCTTATAAAACGTGTGCTCTAAGTTCCTCAGCTGAAAGTGGTGACATCTCAGCTGGAGCAATATCAAATACTGTCATACAGCCTGTCTCGCCTCTTTGGAACTTCTTATTTAAAGCACGAGCAAAAGCGACAATAGCGCTAGCTGTAAACTCAGGGTTTGAATCAAGCTTTAAGCTGTATTCAATAACGTGGTTATGTTCCTTATTAAGACCAGTCTTACCAGTTCTGATTACAAAACCGCCGTGAGGAAGTTCACTGTGCTTTTCCTTCATCTCTTCTGCAGTGATAAATGTAACTGT
>DCGF01000113.1:7804-8056 GCA_002314555.1 Ruminococcaceae bacterium UBA1785
TAGTTTGGCATAGTCTTAATTTCATTTTCAATACGAGCTTTATCTGCGCCTTCTTCTGCTACTACGTAGCACTCGCGAAGGTGCTTTTCTCTTGTTGTAAGACTAGGATTTGTTCCACTTCTTACTGCTTTTAACGCCGCGTCGATAGGGACAGTGTACTGACGTGCGTCTAAAACGCCGTCTATGCGCCTTATGGCGTCCGAATGTCCCTGGCTCACGCCGCGGCCCCAAAACGTATAATCAGAGCCCTCA
>DCGF01000018.1:0-745 GCA_002314555.1 Ruminococcaceae bacterium UBA1785
ATTTTGATGCCTCTAAACGAGGTTGAGGAGATAGTTAAATCTAATCCAAACAATGTGGTAATCGTGGACGAGGCGTATATAGACTTTGCGAAAGAGGGCTCAAGCGCAGTTGAGCTTATAAATAAGTATGACAACTTACTTGTTACAATGACCTTCTCTAAGTCACGTTCCCTCGCTGGCGCACGACTTGGTTTTGGTCTTGGAAACAAGGATTTAATAGGGGACATTTTAACAATAAAGAACAGTATTGCCCCATATAATATAAGTATGATAAACTCAGCAGCAGGAATCGCCGCTGTAGAGAACGATTCATACTATATGGATAACTGCAAAGTAATAATTGAAAACAGAGAGTATTTAACTTCTAAACTAGAAGAGCTCGGATTTATAGTTCTTCCTTCTTCTACAAACTTTGTCTTTGCCAGAGCGCCATACATGAAGGGCGAATACGTATACGAAGAACTTAAAAAAGAGGGCTTCTTGGTCCGCTTCTTTAACACAGATAAACTAAAGAGCTTCAACAGAATCACTATCGGCACAAAAGAGCAGTGCGATGCATTAGTAAAAGCTCTTATAAAGATTAAAAACAAAGAATAGGTGAGAATATGAGAACTGCAACTATAAACAGAAAAACTGCAGAGACAGAAATCGAGCTTACCTTAAATTTAGACGGTAAGGGAAAATCAAATATTGATACAGGTAGCGGATTCTTAGATCATATGTTGACCCTGTTCTCAAGACATGG
>DCGF01000018.1:827-3257 GCA_002314555.1 Ruminococcaceae bacterium UBA1785
ATCGGAATCTGCCTTGGCATGGCCTTTAAAGAGGCTCTCGGTGAGAAGAAGGGAATAGAGCGCTACGGCAGTACAATCCTTCCAATGGACGAAGCTTTAATTCTTACTGCAATTGACTTTTCAGGAAGAGCATATTTGGGTTATAATATGAATATTCCGCAGAAGTCAGTTGGAACATTTGATACAGAACTTATCGAGGAATTTTGGTGGGCTTTCGTAAGAAATGCCGAATGTACTCTCCACTTCAAACAGCTTGAAGGAAAGAATACACACCACATCATCGAGGGCGCCTTTAAATCTGCAGGTAGAACTTTAAAGCAGGCGACTCGCATCGATGAAAAATATAAAGACGAAGTACCGTCAACAAAGGGAGTACTTTAATGGTAGCAATAATTGACTATGGAGTAGGTAATCTATTCTCTGTCCAGGCATCTTTTAAAGCTATAGGCGCAAACGCCGTAGTTACAAATGATATAAATGTAATAAATGAAGCAGACAGGATACTACTCCCTGGTGTTGGCGCCTTTAAAGACGCTGCAAATAAACTTAGAGAGAGCGGGCTCGATCAGGTTATCTTGAACGAAAAGGAAAAGCCTATCCTCGGCATCTGCCTCGGTATGCAGCTCCTCTTTGATAGAAGCTTTGAATACGGAGAAAATGAGGGCCTTGGAATTATTCCGGGCGATGTTGTAGAAATAGAAGTACCGAACTTAAAGGTTCCTCATATGGGGTGGAACGCACTTGATATCAAGTGCCAGTCACCACTTTTCAAATATATAAAGAGTGGCGACTGTGTGTACTTCGTACACTCGTTCCACGCTGTAAACTGCAGTGAGAACGTACTTGCTACAGTAGAATATGGTGCTGATATTACAGCTGCCGTGCAAAAGGGTAATGTCTTTGGCTGCCAGTTCCACCCAGAGAAGAGTGGCGAAGCAGGCCTTAATATCCTTCGTGCATTCTGTGAGATGGAGGTAGAGAAATGATTACAAAGAGAATTATTCCCTGCCTCGATGTCCGTGATGGAAGAGTTGTAAAAGGTGTAAACTTTGAAAACGTTAAGGATGTAAATGATCCTGTAGAACTTGCAAAGTTTTACAGTGCCGGTGGAGCAGACGAGCTCGTTTTCTACGACATCACAGCTTCAAATGAAGGTAGAAACATCTTCACAGATGTCCTTAAAAGAACAGCAGAAAACGTATTTATTCCTCTCTGTGTTGGAGGCGGCATAAATACAGTCGATGATTTTAAACGCGTCCTTGACTGTGGCGCTGATAAGGTAAGTGTAAACTCGGGTGCTTTAAGAAATCCCGACCTTATTGATGCCGCAGCTAGACTTTACGGCAACCAGTGTGTAGTAATTTCGGCCGACGTAAAACGCGTAAACGGCGAGTTCCGCGTTTTTGCAAAAGGCGGCCGCGAAGACACTGGCCGCGAGGCCATCTCCTGGCTTAAAGAATGTGTCGACCGTGGCGCAGGTGAAATCTGCCTCAACTCTATCGACACAGACGGCGTAAAGCAGGGCTTTGACCTACCTATGCTTAAAGCGGTAACAGATGTCACTAATGTACCTGTAATCGCATCAGGTGGAGCGGGTAAAATAGAGGACTTCATTACTCTCTTTAAGGAGAACCCAAAAGTGGATGCGGGCCTTGCTGCTTCTATTTTCCACTTCGGTGAAGTTGACATGCACGACTTAAAACTTGAACTTTATAAAAATGATATCCCAGTTAGACTTTGAGGTATAAAAATGATAAATATTGAAGAACTTAAATTTGATGAGAAGGGTCTTATACCTGCTATCGTTGTAGATAACAAAACTAATCAGGTTTTGACCCTTGCATATATGAATAAGGAGAGCCTTAATATCACTCTTGAAAAGAAGCTCACTTGTTTTTGGTCTAGAAGTAGACAGGAACTCTGGCTTAAGGGTGAGACATCAGGAAACTATCAGCACGTAGTTGATATTACTGCTGACTGTGATAAGGATGCGCTCGTAGTAAAAGTGAATCCTGACGGTCCTGCTTGTCACACTGGCTCATATTCCTGCTTCGGTGATGAGGAGTTCTCACTTGATGCTTTGATGAAGCTTATCGAGGGCAGAAGAACAAATCCTCAGGAGGGCTCATACACAACTTATCTCTTCGAAAAAGGTATTGATAAACAGCTTAAGAAGATTGGTGAGGAGTGCACTGAAGTTATCATCGCTGCAAAGGCAGATGATAAGAAAGAAACTATTTACGAACTTTCTGATTTGGTTTATCATTGTCTTGTAATGATGGTTGAAAAAGATATCACCATCGACGACATTAAGAACGAACTTTCAAGTAGACACGTTATTGACCATAAGGTTAAACAGGAGAAAATGACTGAATGATTTTCCTAGATTTATTTACATCTTTTGTAACGGAAAATTTCATAATTTTAATC
>DCGF01000054.1 GCA_002314555.1 Ruminococcaceae bacterium UBA1785
GACCGGGGTCGAACCGGTACGGTGTTGCCACCACCAGATTTTGAGTCTGG
The DNA here is from genome assembly GCA_002314555.1 of Ruminococcaceae bacterium UBA1785. GTDB lineage: Bacteria > Bacillota > Clostridia > Oscillospirales > Acutalibacteraceae > UBA1227. The sequence goes on from DCGF01000054.1 coordinate 51, forward strand.
CACGTCTGCCAATTCCATCACACCGGCATGTGCGACTTGCTTATTATATTATATGATAATTTAAAAATCAAGGGGCGGAGAACCGCCCCTTATATTTTTATCTTTTGTCTTATTAGCCAAATACGCCAAAACTATTAAGAAGGATAATAGCAAGGAGAACTGGAGAAACATACTTTGTCATAATTTCAAAGAGCTTAGCACGTGGGAACTTCTCACCGTTAAGCATAACCTCTGAAAGAGCAACTTTTGTACCCCAAACATAGCCAACATAGATGCAAGTAAGAATAGCAACGATTGGCATAAGGAGACTATTTGTAACCCAGTCAAATACGTCGAGAATCTGACCGCCAGCAACGTTTGCAAATGAAACGCTAAAGAAGAATTTGTTATAGCCAAGGCAAACAATTACGCCAAGAACAATAGCCATAATATAAGTGATAGTTACAGCCTTATGACGTAAGAGGTTGAAACGGTCCATGATTGTTGAAGTTACAGCTTCCATAATTGAGATACAGCTTGTGAGTGCTGCGAAGATAACAAGGATAAAGAAGAGTGAGCCAACAAATGTACCGAATGAGCCCATTGCACCGAATACCTTAGGCATAGCTACGAACATAAGTGATGTGCCAGCGCTAGAAAGTCCCTCTTCACCAAGGAAGCAATAAACTGTTGGTACCATTATAAGACCAGCAACAAATGCAATACCAGTATCAAAAATCTCAATCTGGTTGATTGACTGAGGCATTGAGCTTTCCTTCTTCATATATGAGCCGTAAGTAATCATAATACCCATAGCAAGTGAGAGTGAGTAGAAGAGCTGGCTCATAGCGTCAAGAACGATAGAAAGGAAGCCAGTAAATGTTACGCCCTCAAAGCTTGGAATTAAGTAAATCTTAAGACCATCCATAGCTGTACGGCCTGACTCTTCATCTTTCATGAAGAGAGAGAAGCCAGTAATAAAGAGAATAATTGCAAGAAGCATTGGCATAAGAATCTTTGATGCTTTCTCAATACCATTTTCTACGCCGAAATATACAATAATGAATGTAGCAGTAATGAACAACAAGAACCAAAGCATTGGCATTACGTCTATGTTAGTCATTACATCTTCTGTCTCTGTTAGATGAAGACCGATCTGATCATAGAAATAGAGTTTGCCACCATCTGCTGCTGCAGTTCTTTTGCCTGTTAAGAAAAGGAATGCATATTTACAAACCCATCCGCCGATTACAGCGTAATAAGGAAGGATGATTGCTGGAACTATTGTTGCTCCCCAACCAATAAATCCCCACTTTTTGTTGTTAACAGCTTGTTCAAATGCCACAACTGGACTTTTCTGAGTATAACGACCGAGTGCAACCTCGGCAGTCATAAGAGCAAAGCCAAAAGTTAAGGCCAAAACAATGTAAACAACAAGGAATAGTCCACCACCATCTTTTGCAGCAAGGTATGGGAAACGCCAAAGGTTACCAAGACCTACTGCAGAACCAGCGGCAGCAAGAACGAAACCAAGTCCGTTTGAGAAACTACCACGGGTCTTTTTTTGATCTTCTAAAACTTCCATTTTAAAATCTCCCTAATAAATAAAGTATTTTTTACAACGCATATTAATATATACCTAAAAATGCAAGATTTCAAGAAAAAAATACCTAGGCAAAAAGCCTAGGCATCTTAAATTAATAATTATTAGCCATGCTTATAGAATAAGCGGAGTCTATCACCAGAATGTGAGATAGACATAACGAATTCTTTACCGCCTATCTCCTTAACATAATCCTGGCCTTTCTTTTCAAAACCAGCATTAGAAACCTGAGCGATATAGAACTCTACGTCCTCTTTTTCAACCTCTGAGAACCACATAGTAAGAGTATCAGATGAAATGTCAGGAGCGTTATCCTGAATTCCTCTTCCTGTATATCTAGGGAAATCAGAGAAGTCTGCGATAGAGTTTAAATATTCAATACCGTCATTTGTATTCATGTCGGCACAGTCTTTAGCTACTTTTTCCTGAATTTTCTGTCTTTTCTTTCCTTCAACAGCAGCTTTTTCGATAAGGTGATCTACTTTGTTGTTAATGAAATACTCAACATTCTTTTCTTCGGTAGCATTTAAGTCATTTAATAAGCCCATTTTAATACCTCAATTAATTACTTAGTACCAAAAATTCTGTCGCCTGCGTCGCCAAGACCTGGAACGATATAACCGTGATCATTAAGATGATCATCCATAGCTGCAGCATAGATGTCTACGTCAGGATGAGCCTCTGAGAGAGCCTTAAGTCCTTCTGGAGCTGAAATGATGCACATGAACTTAATAGATCTTGGGTTATACTTCTTAATCTGATTAATAGCGTCGATAGCTGAACCACCAGTAGCGAGCATTGGATCAAGAACGATTACTTCTCTCTCTTCCATGTCGTTTGGCATCTTACAGTAGTAAGCATGTGGCTCAAGTGTTTCTGGGTCTCTGTAAAGACCGATATGACCTACTTTTGCTGAAGGAATAAGGGCATGAATACCATCAACCATGCCGAGACCTGCACGAAGGATAGGAACGATAGCCATTTTCTTACCGTCAAGGTCGTGCTGCTTTGCAACAGCTACAGGAGTTTCAATTTCGATTTCCTTAAGAGGAAGATCACGAGTTGCCTCGTAGCATTCAAGCATAGCGATTTCACTGATGAGAGTACGGAACTCCTTATTACCAGTGTTCTTATCTCTTAAGATAGAGAGCTTGTGCTGAATAAGTGGATGATTAGTAATTACAATGTTTCCCATTTTTATTCTCCTTCAATTTCTGTAATCATATCTATTCTGCGCTGGTGACGTCCGCCTTCGAACTCTGCGTTAACGAAGTTATCAACGAGGTCGAGGGCCAAGCCAGCGCCTACAACTCTGCCACCAAGGCAGAGAACATTTGCATTATTATGATTTCTAGTAAGACGAGCACTGAATGTATCAGAGCAGCAAGCTGCGCGGATACCTTTAACTTTATTAGCTGCCATGCTCATACCGATGCCGGTACCACAACAGAGAATGCCGAGTTCTGCCTCACCAGAAGTGATCTTCTCACAAAGAGCTTTTGCGATAACAGGATAATCAACTGAAGAAGTGTCATATGAACCTACGTCGATATATTCCTTACCAACTTCATCAAAATGTTTCATGATGGCCTGCTTAAGTTCAAAGCCGCCGTGATCGCAACCGAGTACTATCATTTAGTCTCTCTCCTCTTTAATTCGCGTTCTGCCTGTGGAGCACGAAGATATGTAGGTAAAAGGTCTGATGAAGGAATAGGTTTAAAGCCGTCATCCATCATTCTTTTAGCACAGAGTGCTACTGAAATAGCATTCTGATAAAGCTTATCTTCGTCCGCCAAAGAACACGCTATTTTTTCATTCAAAATATTATAACACAAAGAAGCTCCGTCACCAACAAAAATAACATCTTTTTTCAAACTTTTTAGCTTTTCTCCTAGTTCATCAATTAGGAGTGCTTCGTCAGGGGAAATTCTAGTTATTTTGCCTTCGTTTATATCAAAAGTTGCAGAGTATGCTTGGGAGCAACGAGCATCCATAGCGGCGCAGACGGTGACGTTTTCGCCTAAATAGTTATACGCCATTGATTCCAGTGTAGACACTGGAATACAGTTTGCGCCATCAAGTGCCGTCAGGCCCTTGAGTGCCGCAACGCCGATACGTACGCCCGTGAATGAACCAGGGCCTACGTTAATGGCGAAGTAGTCGACGTCGGAGAGATTTATCTGCGCCGTCTTTAAAACCTCATCCATCATTGGAACGAGTGTCTGGCTATGTGTCAGTCCCTCATTTTTAAATGAGCTTGCTAAAACCTTATAATCAGCATCACTAAAATCTAATAGCGCTACTAAAGCAGGTCCTGCAGAACAGTCAACAGAAAAAATCTTCATTACACTTCTCCGTCTATAGTAATAATTCTATCGTTCTCGCCCTCGCCTTTAGTTATCGTGATTCTAATCGCATTTTCTGGCAAAGCGTTCTCTATGTTTTCACTCCACTCGACAGCGAGAATGTATCCTTGGTCCTGGTAGTCAAAGAAGCCTGTGGTATAAAGATCTTCCCAGGATTCGATTCTATACATGTCAAAGTGTGCGAGCGGTGGATTTCCGCCGTAGTCATTAACTATGGCAAAAGTTGGGCTCT
>DCGF01000029.1 GCA_002314555.1 Ruminococcaceae bacterium UBA1785
TTTACATCGAGTGCCTTAAGTTCATCTATGATGGCATTACTATTATTTCCAGCAAATGACATTTGAATGTCATCGCTTCCGTAGTATGCATCAACATCAGGGAGCTCTGCGGCTATATTCTTAGCTTTCATAGAAACGCCTGACTGAACTTCAATTATCTCATCGAGCACCTCATGTGCTCGTTTAACAACAGCGTTTGGTACACCTGCAAGTTTTGCTACTTCGATACCGTAGCTGCCGTCGGCAGGTCCTCGAACGATTCGTCTTAGGAAGATGATGTCGTCGCCGCGCTTCTTACAAGCGATGTTGTAGTTCTTAACACCCTTGATGTCATCCTCAAGCTCAGTGAGCTCGTGGTAGTGAGTTGCGAAGAGTGTCTTTGCTCCAATCTTTTTGGAGCAGACGTACTCAAGCACTGCACGAGCGATACTCATGCCGTCGAAGGTTGAAGTGCCTCGGCCAATCTCGTCTAAGATGACGAGGCTGTTCTTTGTGGCATTCTGAAGAATTGAAGCCACCTCTGTCATCTCAACCATAAATGTTGATTGGCCGGCAGCGAGGTCATCTGATGCACCTACACGGGTGAATACGCTGTCACAGATGCTGACATGTGCTTTTGATGCTGGAACAAAGCAGCCTATCTGAGCCATGATGACTATAAGAGCAACCTGACGCATGTAGGTCGACTTACCAGCCATATTAGGGCCAGTGATTATTGCAGCTAAGTTGTCATCACTATCAAGCAACGTGTCATTAGGTACGAATGGAGAACCATCGAGCATCTTTTCAACTACTGGGTGTCTTCCATCCTTTATCTCAATTACACCGTCCTCAGAGATCTCTGGGCAGGTGTAGTTGTTATCATTTGAAACCTTTGCGAAGGAGCAGAAAACATCGAGTTCTGCTACAGCAGTTGCTGTGCGCTGAACACGGTCGAGTTCTGCACCAACCGTGTCACGTATACTGGAGAATATCTCATATTCGAGTCTAGTGATACGCTCCTGAGCGCCGAGCACCTTTGACTCAAGTATTTTGAGTTCCTCAGTGATGTAACGTTCACAGTTTGCAAGGGTCTGCTTTCTAATGTACTCCTCTGGGACTTTGTCCTTAAAGGAATTAGAAACTTCAATATAATATCCGAATACTCGGTTATATCCAATTTTAAGTTTTGTGATTCCGGTACGTTCTTTCTCCTTCGCCTCAATTTCAGCGAGGTAGCCCTTTCCTCCTGTTAATATCTCACGGAGTTCATCGAGTTCAGCACTGTAACCATCACGAATCATATTACCTTCCCTTACTGAGAAAGGTGGGTCCTCTGCTATAGCAGAATCAATAAGTTCTAAGATGTCAGTTAAAGGATCGATGTTTTCATTGATCTGTTCAAGGAGGTCGGTCGATTTCTGACCGAGGAGTTCCTTAACTGGTGCGAGGAGTGAAACTGTCTCATAGAGAGAACGAAGTTCACGTGCGTTTGCTGTACCGTACGAGATACGTGTGATAAGTCTCTCCATATCATGGATGTTAACCATAAGGGATGCTATTTCATCACGAACCTCTATGTTTTCTATAAGCCAAGAAACAGCATTTTGTCTTCTTATAATGCCAGCAGGATTTACAAGTGGCTGCTCTAAATATGAGCGAAGCATACGCTTACCCATAGCAGTCTTTGTCTTATCAAGAACCCAGAGAAGTGAACCGCGCTTATCACGGTTACGCATAGTCTCAAGGAGTTCTAAGTTTCTGCGTGCTGAGAAATCAAGACGCATGAATTTTTCATCGGTGTAATAATTTACACACCTGATATTTTGAAGGTCTGTCTTTTGCATCTCTTTGAGATAAGAGAGAGCAGAACCAAGAGCCATAACCGCAGCCTTTGAAGAGAGTCCTAAGTCATCAAGTGGTTTTGAAAAATGCTTAGTAATTACCTCTTCACAGATACCAAAGTCAAATGACTCATCAGGGAAAAGTTGAATTTTAACTGTCTCTACTCGCTTCTCATATTCCATAAGTCCTGGAATTTTAGTGGCGAGTTCGTTTGCTATAACTTCCGTTGGAAGGAAGCGACCAAGTTCGTTTAAGACCTCTGCTCCGCCAAAGTCGGCTGAGACAGTAGTTACGAAAACAGAACCTGTTGAGACATCTATGAATGCAAGTCCAACCTCATGCTCGACACAGCAAGCGGAGCAGAGGTAGTTATTCTTTGTCTCATCGAGCATAGTAGATTCGATTACAGTACCAGGTGTTACGATACGGATTACACCGCGCTTCACAATACCTTTAGCCTGTGCCGGATCTTCAAGCTGCTCGCAGATTGCAACTTTGTAGCCTTTGGCTACGAGCCTTGCAATATAGCTGTCGGCAGCATGGAACGGCACGCCACACATTGGCGCGCGCTCCTCTTTACCGCAGTCCTTACCTGTAAGGACTAGGTCGAGTTCACGAGATACAATTTTTGCATCCTCAAAGAACATCTCATAAAAGTCACCGAGACGATAAAACAGTATTACGTCTTTGTATTGTTCCTTTGTCTGCAAGTATTGCTGCATCATTGGTGTGTACTCACCCATTTTATCGCCTCCTTACTTTTAATCTAAACAATTAGCAACCTGAGCAATGTCCACAGTCGCCACCACAGTTATGATCTTCTTCCTGTGGTTCACATGTAGCTGGGTCTTCACCATTTACACAGAGGTAAAGAATCTGCATGATGTAGTTCATGAGATCGTCAAGCTTTGCGCGTGCTTCCTCATATGATGCCATACCATCAGATACCATAAGTGATGCATATACATCCTGGAAATCCTTGTCGAGTTTGCCCATGAGCTTCTCGTCTGGTTCAGCGTCCATAGCAGCTGTCTGATAAGCGAGGCGGATCTCTTCGATCTTCTTCATCTTATCCTGTACTTCTGCATCGTTGTCTACAGCAGTCTTAGCTGCTGCAAGTGCTGTGTAACGCTCATCAGCCTGAATAGCGGCACCGAGCTGTCTTGTGAGTTCAATAACGTCCATTATTGTAGCTCTCCTTTCAATATCCACGTGAGTGGTTCAGTTACTTTAATATTTTGAAAAGTTCCGATGAGTTCATCAGGACCATCAAATTCAATCATTATGTTTTGGGAAGTACGGCCGTTTAGTTTTCCAGCTTTGTTTCTTCCCTCGATAAGGGCTTTATAAACCTTACCCTTCATAGAGAGGTTTCGACCCTCTGCAACCTCTGCCTGCGCAGCTGAAAGTTCATTAAATCTTTTTGACTTCTCCTCTGAAGGAATTTGGTCAGGCATATCAGCTGCCTTTGTACCCACTCTAGGTGAATACATAAAGACATAGAGTGAGGAGAATTCAACCTCACGGATAAGTGACACTGTATCAAGGAATTCCTCATAAGTCTCACCCGGGAATCCAACGATTACATCGGAGGTGATTGCGATATCAGGAATTTTCTCCTTCGCATACTTTGCAACTTCGATATATCGCTTTCTGTCGTAATGACGGTTCATCTCTTTTAGGACTTTGTCATTACCGGACTGGAAAGGAAGATGGATATGATGCTCCACCTTTTTACAGTCAGCCATGACATCGATAAGTTCAAAGGAACAGTCCTTTGGATGTGATGTCATGAAACGGATGATGAAGTCACCCTCTATCTCATCTATCTCTTTTAGAAGTTTCGAGAAGAGGTTGGTCTCCCCAAAGTCATTACCGTATGAGTTTACATTTTGACCGATAAGCATTATCTCTTTAAATCCTTCGGCCACAAGTCTTTTAGCATCTAAAATGATGTCCTCATAACGTCTACTACGTTCTCTACCTTTTACAAGTGGTACTACGCAGTATGTGCAGAAGTTATTACATCCGTATGAGATAGGAAGGAATGCCTTAAGGCTATTAGTGTGTTTTGATTCCACACCCTCAAAGATAACGCCATCAGATTCAGGAACAGCAAAGATGCGTTCCTCCTTTGTGAGGCAGTTATATACGTGCTCTGGAAAAGTGTGGATGGCATGTGTTCCAAAGACGATGTCAACATAAGGGAAGGAGCTCTTAAGCCTCTTCTTTATGTGCTCCTGCTGAACCATACAGCCGCAGACGCAGATGATAAGATTTGGATTTGACTCCTTAAACTTTTTAAGCATGCCGATGTTTCCAAAGACACGCTCCTCCGCATGTTCGCGGACTGCACATGTGTTAAAGAGTATGAAGTCCGCCTTCGACGCGTCGTCGCAGAATTCGTATCCCATTTGGTTTAGCATTCCATCAATTCGTTCGCCTTCGGCAACGTTACCTTGGCAACCGTATGTGTGGGTGAATGCTTTTGGGGCACGGTCGGGATATTCTTTTTTTAGTAATTCTTTCACTTTTAGACAAAAGTCAAACTGCTTATCAAGTTCAACTTTTGAGATGACTGAAGTTGCCAAAAATATCCCTCCCTTTTGATTTGTTTTCTTTTTATTTATATAATTTAAGAATATATAAAAATAAGAGTGAGAAAATATTTTAACACATTTAAAAATTGGTTACAATAATAAAGAAGTAAAAATAAAAAAACAGCCCCCAAAACGGGAGCTGTTTTATTTTAATTAGTCAGGGAGCTTCTCAAGGAAGTCAATCCAGTACTTATATGTGTTCTTATAAGGAGCTGACTTACCAAAACCAATGAATGAGAGTGAGCCACCGATTACTGTGCCGTGGTCACCGATTGCATCTGGAAGAACGTGCCAAATGCCCTTCTTGATAGGAGCATTCTTAACTTCTTCAAACTGGCAATGTGCCTCAAGATGAGGATAACGTCCTGATTCAAGTGATACAAGACCATCATTAGGTCTCCAGTCTTCTGTGATCTCAGCACCGTTGATGTTTTGACCAATTGGGAAACGACCCATAACCTTTGCAAAAGGAATGAATGCGAAGATCATGATTGGTGCACGTACATAAGTGCCATCACCTACTGGCTTTGTGCCGTTACCTGATACTGAGAAATAGTAAACATCAGGAGATGTGTGGATAGTTCTGTTCATATCCATAGCCTGACCGATTTCAAGATCATCAAATACGTTATCCTTAGATTTTGCAACCTTACGGATAATCTTAAAGTTTAAGATATTCTTCTTATCAGTAGGTGCGTTTGGAACCATAGCAAGTCCCCACTGGCTCATCTTCCAGTCGTACCATGTACGAGAGCCAACGTTACCAAGGATTGAAGCAAGACCGAGTACGCCATATGTAACGCCAACCATAAGTTTAGGGAAAGCGTTTACGAAAGATGTACCGTCGTGTGGTGCTGAGATAGATGTGAGAGACTTAACCCAGTCGCCGTGTCCACCTTCAAACAAAGGTGACAATTCACCTGCAGGTGTAACTGCGCGTTCAGCTTCTGAACCGTTTGTAAGGAGTTCAACGAGCATACGCATTGTAGCGCCACCGAATGAGTGACCAAGGAGATGAATCTTCTTCTCTTTGCCCCAACCCTCTACAAGTGGCTTTTCATATGTCATACCAAAGCGGTCATGACCCTTAGCTGCTGCATGAGCTGCACCGTAGTCAACTCTAGTACCTGTGAGGTTTGCATAGAGTTCACAAGCACGGTCCCAAGCAGAACCGATAGGTGATACCTGAGGAGCATATGCTTCAATACCAGCGTCACGAAGCTGCTTCATCTGATTACCAGCAACCATGCCCCAATAAGGCATAAGGTTATAAAGTTTGTTCTCTTCGCCCCAGCCCATCATGCCGTGTACGAAGATGTATGGATATTTGTTCTTATAAGCCATAAAAGCGCCTCCAAAATTTGATGAAACAATTATACTCCTATTCATAAAACTATTCAATAAACATAAAAAAATCCCGCTCAAAAAGAGCGGGATAATTTTTAAGAATTATAAGTAGTACTCTATAACAATAGCGTCCTTCTTACATTTTGTTCCACAGTAACCGCATTTAATGCACTTAGCTGGGTCGATTGTGAATGGGCTCTTGATTTCGCCAGAAATAGCATCATTAGGGCAATTCTTAGCGCAGAGTGAGCAACCAATACAATTCTCAGCGTTGATATATACTGTGCGAATCTTTTTCTGGCCAGGTGCTGGATGAATAGCTGCAACAGGGCAGATGTCTTCGCACTGTCCGCAACCTATGCACTTGTCCTGAGGGATTTCAACCTTATGTTCCATTTTATGTTCAACTGGAATTTTGAATGGGCATGCAAAAATACATGCACAGCAGCCAACGCAGTCGAACGAATCAATTTTATAAGCCATTGTTCAACCTCCTATTAGCCACCTGCTGCTGGAGACATGAGCCAAACCTCATCGCCATCCTTAACAGCAAAGTCTTTTTTTGTTGTACGTGTGTGATTTACAAATACTTGTGAATCATCAAATGTAAACTTATCAGCACCTGGAGCACTCTTAATATTAAGGATGTCGAAGCAATCATTTACTGTCTTTACATGAGCAGTATCTGTATCGAATTCTTTAACGCCTGAACCAAGTCTAATAACACCAAACATTCTAACTTTAATCATTGACGTTTTCCTCCTTAATAAGCGTATGGATAAACATCCCTACTAGGGATATCAATCTTAAGTTTCTTAAGTACCTTAGCTGTAGGAGCACCGTTGTTCCACTGACGGTTAGCATAGAATGACTTAAGCATTACATCAAGAGGAACTTTAGTTCTAGGGTCACTCGGATCCTGGCATGTATCTGTAAGCTTCTTAGGAAGTTTATCAGCGCCAGGCTGCTGACCAAGAATCATATTAGCAACACGCTCTGTGTTCCAACCACGCTCACCAATTGTGAGGAATGAACCAAGCTTCATCTTCATACCTGTAGCCTGTTCGATAGCCTTTGTATGAGGAATGAGTGGGATATAGATCTGGAACAACATTCCGTACTGGTTGATAATCTTAATAACAGGACCAAGATGTGGCATAGCCCATGTTACTGCCTTTGTAATAGGTGCGTTTGGATGATCAAATACATAACCAGGGAATACTGGGTATGATGTGAAGAGGCAGAGACCTGCAGCAGAAATAGCTTCCATGAGGTTCTGGAACATTACGCAGAGAGCGCCTTTTCCGTTAGGAGTAAGGTTATCAATGTCAAGTCCAAGACCCTCGATGAATACGAGGTAACCAGCGTTAAGGTGGCAACCACCACGGTTAGAAACTGCATAACCGAGGCCCTGGCCAACTGCACGACGTGGCTCGTAAGCTGAGAGCTCCATACCCTTTGCCTGAATAGCAAAGTCCATACCGCCAAACTTTTCGGCCATCTTACGAGAACCGTTAGCAAGTTCGTCGCCAGGGCCTACTCTGTGAGCGATATCTTTAATCATCTGAGTGATGTTGTCGTTCTTACCGAACTCAAGACCACTGTCCCAAAGACCTTTTTCGTGGAGTTCCATTGCGAAAGCAATAGTACCAGCTGTAGAGATGGCATCCATGCCCATCTCATCAATCCAGTAGTTCCAGTCAATGATCTTCTGAAGGTCATTATTAAGGATGTTAGGACCCATAAGGCCAAGAATCTCAAGCTCTGGACCCTTAACGTCCTTACCATCTACATAGCAACGACGAGTACACTGCATAACGCATGATGTACAGCCGCTGTTTCTAATAAGTTTTTCCTCAGAAAGTGTCTCACCTGATACCATGTCGAAGTCCTCAAAGTGACCATCTGAGAAGTTCTTTGTAGCGAGAAGACCACGAGCCTCCATTGGAGATACAAGACCAGCTGTACCAAGAACTGGAAGCTGACGTCCTGAGATTGGGTGGTTTCTCATAGTTTTTGTCCATTTTCTAGAAAGCTTAATGAGGCCTTCCTTGTCGTAAACTGTAGGGTGTTTAAAGCCCTTAGCTGTAACAGCCTTAAGCATCTTATCTCCAAAAACAGCACCTACGCCGCCACGACCTGAGCAACGCTCACCTGAAAGTACTGCTGAATAAAGAACCTTATGTTCACCAGCAGGACCGATAACGAGTTTTGAAAACTCTCTAGGAAGAGCTTCCTGAGCAGGAGTACATTCCATACCCCAAAGTTCTGATGCGTCGAGGAATTCAACATTATCTTCTGTAATGTGAATTCTTGTAGGCTCTGTAGCTTTACCTGTGATGATACAACCATCATAACCACAGCGCTTAAGCATCATACCAAAATCGCCGCCACTGTTAGAAGATGTAAGAACACCTGTAAGTGGAGAGATAGTGGAAATGTTGAAACGTGATGAACTTGGAACGCCACAAGCGGTCAAAGGACCAGTTGTAATAACGAGCCAGTTATCTTCGTCCCATGCTGTCATTCCTGGACGGATGTGATGATAGAGAATGTCAGCGGCCATAACTTTTCCGCCGAGAGTTCTTTTCCTATCCTCATCAGACCAAGGAAATTCTTCGAATGTCTTTTTTGTAAGGTCGATAAAGAGAACCTTACCCATGTAACCATCGTACTTGGACATAAGACAAACATCTCCCTTCTAATAATTTTCCCATAACTGTATTAGCTGATTACGAAAAACTGAATATTAATACAGAATTCCACTCTTTATTATAATATAAAAAGAACAGCCCCGTCTATTGATGGGGCTGTCAATATTTCACTTAAGTTTTTGTACAATTAGTCTCTATTTGTATGTTATTTAGAGACAACTTATTCTGCCTTCTCTTCGCCTCTGTGAAGAGCATCTCTAAATACGTAGTACTTTTCCCAAAGGAATTCAGTAACCATGTTGCAAAGCATTGTGATGATTAAAACTACATACTTAATCAATTCACCGCCACCAGCTGTGAAGTGGTTACCAATGATTGTAGAAATCGGTGTAAACACAGCGTAGTAAGCGAGTACTTGAAGCATAGCAATTGGAACATTTGAAGCAGACTTAAATGTGATCTTACGGTTGAACGTAAAGCTCCAACATACTGAAAGGAAGAGAGCAATAAGATACATTGGGCCATATTCATTTTCCATAATGCGAGCAAAGCCCGGATTGTTTTCCATAAGGTTTTGGAAGAAACCAAGCTTAATGATTACTTCGTTCATCAATGTGAATGATAAAAACTGAATAACACCAGCTGAACACTCAAATATCAAGAATTTTAATCCTTGCATTTTTACTTTTTCTTCATTAGCCATATCAAACTACCTTATACCCTTTCTCCTCAATAGCTGCCTTAATTTTTCCGTCATCAAGATCAGCGTTAAGAGTGATAACTGCTGTGCCTGCCTCATGAGAAACTGTGGCAAAGTCAACCTCTGCAAAAGCCTCTAATGTAGCTTTAACATTCGCTTCACAGTGAGGGCACATCATGCCTTCAATATGGATTGTTTTTTCCATAGCCGTATTCCCCTTATTAGAAATTTCAGGTTTTTCAAAATTTGTTGCCTTTATCATTTTATCACTTCTACCACTATGAATGTCAAACAAATTTATTCTAAGTGCATTTGTAACGACAAAGAAGCTCGAGAGACTCATGGCTGCTGCGCAGAGCATAGGGCTCACTGTTGTCAAGGCAGCAACAGGGATGAGAATGGCGTTATAGAAGAACGCCCAGAAAAGATTTTGGTGGATACCGGAGAGCGTTCTTCTAGAGAGACGTATTGCTGCCGGTACATCGGAAAGCGTGCTGTTCATCAGGACGACATCTGCGGCGTCTATAGCGACGTCGGTGCCAGCGCCTATGGCGAGACCCATGTCGGCAGTCGCAAGTGCAGGTGCATCATTTACACCATCTCCGACCATCAAAACTTTACCAAATTTCTTATACTGTTTAACCACCTGCGCTTTGCCGTCAGGTAAGATTCCTGCAACGACGTCATCCACGCCGCAGTATCTAGCGACCGCATTTGCGGTACGCTCATTATCACCTGTTAGCATAACGACCTTAAGACCTAAACCCTTAAGTTCTTTTATGGCATCGACACTGTCAGTTTTTATTCTATCTGCTACTGCAATAACGCCTAAAATCTCTTTACCCATAGCAAAGATAAGAGGTGTCTTGCCCTCTGTAGAAAGGTCCGCGCAGAGCGCTTTTATAGGCTCCGGAACCGTGGCTACAGTCTTAATGTATTTATAATTTCCAGCATAGAAAGTTTGCTTTTTGTTAAGAGCCGTAAAACGAGCTTTTAATCCATTTCCTGGCAATTCTTCAAAGTCTGTAAAGGTAAATGGCTTTACATTGTCGGATTTTGCGGCTAAACCTACAGCTTTTGCTAGAGGATGAGAACTCAAAACCTCAATAGAATAAGCATATTGAAGGAGTTTGTCCCTAGTGACATCATGAGGAATTATATCAGTTACAACAGGATTTCCTTCAGTGATAGTTCCCGTCTTATCGAGCACTACAACCGAGGCTTTTCCAACCTCCTCTAAAGAGACTGCAGTCTTAAAGAGAATTCCATTTTTGGCGCCGACACCACTACCCACCATTATGGCTACAGGTGTGGCAAGTCCTAAAGCGCAAGGGCAACTGATGACGAGCACAGACACGCCACGAATGATAGCAAAAGAAACTGCCTTTCCAAAGATGAGCCAAGCACCTGTCGTCATCAGCGCTATAAGTATTACAACTGGGACGAAGATACCCGCCACCTTATCAGCCACCTTGGCTATCGGCGCCTTAGTCGCTGCGGCGTCAGACATCATCTTAACTATCTGTGAAAATGTCGTACTTTGGCCAACTCTAGTTGCGACGCAGCGAATATATCCCTGTTTATTAATCGTCGCACCACAGACAAAGTCATCAACTTTTTTATCAGCAGGAATGCTCTCACCAGTTAATGATGACTCATCAACCGAAGTCACACCCTCTATAATTCGTCCATCAGTCGGAATAATCTCACCAGGGCGAACTATAAACTCGTCGCCAGGTTTTAATTCCTCTATAGGGATAGCTTTTTCTTCCCCGTCCTTTATGACAGTTGCAGTCTTTGGAGCAAGCCTCATAAGTGTCTTTAAAGCATCTGTTGTCCTGCCCTTTGACTTAGCTTCAAGTGTCTTACCTACAGTAATTAAGGCTAAGATCATAGCTGCTGACTCAAAGTATAGTTCATGCGCAGAGCCAGTTGTAAAAAGAAGATAAATACTGTAGATAAAGGAAGTTCCAGAGCCCAAGGATACAAGTGTATCCATATTTGGCACCCCATGGATTACTCCCTTAAAACCATTTACAAAGAACTTATTATTGATGAGAATAACGATTAATGCGAGCACCGCTTCGATTATTCCAATAACAAGCATATTATCCGTAGGTACAGGCCATCCCCACATGACATGGCCCATAGAGAAGTACATAAGAATAAGACAAAGTACAACCGATGTTACCAGTCGCTTTACGAGGCGAGGGGTCTCCCTATCCTCTAAGATACCAGCATCATCAGTCTTTAATGTACATGTATATCCAGCGGTCTCTACCGCTTTAATTATGTCTTTGTCCTTTGCGTCGCCATCTACTCCCATAGAGTTTGTGAGAAGAGATACAGCGACACTCTTTACACCTGGCACTCCGCTTACTGCCCGCTCCACACGTGCTTGGCAAGCCGCACAGCTCATGCCACCTACGTTAAATTGTCTCATTTAATCGCCTCTATATAAGAAGGATTTGTGCCGCAGCATCCACCTATGAGTGTTGCACCAGCGGCCTCAATCTTTTTCATATACTCTTTAAAATCTTCAACACCGATATTATAAACAGGCTTGCCGTCTACTACCTGTGGCATACCTGCGTTTGGTTTTGCCCAGATTGGAAGGCTTGTCGCTGCCGCATATGCCTCTACTACAGGAAGCATCAAATCAGGACCGAAGGAACAGTTTACACCTACTGCGTCAGCGCCGAACTCCTCCGCAATAGCCGCTACATCCTCAGGTCTGCCACCTGTTGTCATAAGACGGCCGCGCTTTCCGTAAGCACATGAGACAATGACAGGAAGAGATGAATTGTTCTTTGCGGCGCAGAGCGCCTCCTTCATCTCATTCTGGTCGATCATTGTCTCGATGATAATGAAATCAACACCGCACTTAACACCCTCTTTAACGACAGCCTCAAAGTAGCCATAAGCATCCTCAGGCTTTAAGAGACCCATAGGATACATGAGTTCACCAATAGGACCGATATCAAGTCCAACATATGGAGCACCAGCTGCTCTAGCATTAGAGACAGCAGCAGCGATAATCTCAGCATAGTTTTCATATCTCTTTGGGTTTACATCAAATGTGTTGATGATAATAAGTTCTGAACCCGCATCCACATATGATTTATGTACTGCAGTGATAATTTCAGGATGTGTGATATTTAGAAGAGAAGGGTCCTTTCCCGTATACTCAGGGTAATTGATGAGCTGTGAACCCATACCACCATCAAGGATGATTCTCTCTTTATTCTTAATTCTTTCCTTTAAGCTACTCATCGGTACTCGTCTCCTCCCCATTAAATCTCTCTGCAAAAAGGTGCTCTACACCTTTAGATTTATAATTCACCATTGTATCAAGTTGACAGTTATGAATACTTGAGAAAATGCTGTTCTCGATATTTGGGTTTGTCTCCTTTAAAGAACGAATAAGTTCTTTAATCTCTCTTCTCTTTGATTCATCAAGTCCAGACTCAGTGTTCTCCGTAAACCTACAAGCGCACTCTAAAAACTCAAGTTCGTTATACTTCTTCCAAGCGATAATATCATCCTCATGAATACAGTAGAGAGGCCTTATCAGTTCCATGCCAGGATAGTTTGTAGAGCGAAGTTTTGGTGGCATCGCCTGAAGCTGTCCACCGTAGAACATAGCCAAAACTGTAGTCTCAATTACATCAGAGAAATGATGCCCTAAGGCTATCTTATTACAGCCAAGTTCCTTTGCCTTTGAATAGAGATGTCCTCTTCTCATCCTCGCACACATATAGCAAGGATTTTTCTCCTGCTTATTCGCAAAGTTAAAGATATCTGTCTCAAAGAATTCAACAGGGATCTCAAGGAGGGCTGCATTCTTCTCTATCTGTTTCCTATTCTCCTCGTTATATCCAGGGTCCATACAGATGAAGACCATCTCAAAAGGAACTTCAGAGACTCTACCCAGCTGCTGCATAAGTTTCGCCATAAGCATAGAGTCCTTACCACCCGAGATGCAGACAGCAACCTTATCCCCTTCATTTATCAGCTCGTATCTTTTTACAGCTGCAATGAAAGGGTTCCAAAGTTCTTCTCTATACTTTTTTATTAAGCTTCGCTCTATAAGCTGAGCTTTCGAAAGTTCTCTTTTTTCTGCCATTATTTTAAATCCTTAATTACTTCTCCTGCGATAATCAGACCCATAACTGAAGGGACAAATGATACTGAACCAACGCCTTCAGTTTTCACTGATTCCTCTTTTGAGTAAACAACTTTTACTCCTTCTATTCCTCTAGCTTTGAGTTCTTTTCTCATCACTCTAGCCAAAGGACAAACTGATGTTTCATAGATATCAGCTACTTCAAACTTTGTAGGATCAAGCTTGTTACCCGCTCCCATAGCAGAGATAACAGGTACACCTGCTTCCTTTGCTTTAACAGCAATCTCTATCTTTGCAGATACAGTATCCACTGCATCAACTACATAATCAAACTTTGAAAAATCAAAATCATTAGACGTCTCTGGAAGGAAGAATGTTTCATATGTATGAATCTTAACCGATGGATTAATATCCAAAGCTCGCGCACGAATAGCCTCCACCTTTGGCATACCAACAGTAGAATGTAGCGCAATAATCTGACGGTTGATATTAGACTCCGACACAACGTCCTTATCTACAACCGTTATCTCACCCACGCCAGATCTCACAAGCGCCTCGACAACATATCCGCCGACACCGCCGACTCCGAATACCGCAACATGGGCCTTATTAAGTTTTTCCAAAGAGCCCAAAAGCTGCTCCGTTCTGACAAATTCTTCCATCTTTTACTCCTTAAATCCTATTATAAGGCATTTTTATTATACTTGCTGCCTTGATAAGTATCAAGACTTGCAAAGAGCTTGTCAATCGTACCAAGGACTTTGATTTTGTCAGTTGACCAAAGAGGTGCGACGAGAGTTCTCTTGTCTCCGTCTCCAGTAAGACGTTCTATGACTGTCGCTGCTGGAATATACTCGAGCTGCTTAACGACAGTTGAAACATAAGAATCGAAACTCATTGGCTCATATTTTCCAGTTTTATACATCTCGCAAAGCTTTGTTCCTTCGACAACATATGTCAGATGAATCTTCAAAGCATCGGGATCAAGTTTTCCAACTACTTTTGCCGTATCTATCATCATCTCTTCAGTTTCGCCCGGAAGTCCATCCATAAGATGAAGACAAACTTTAATATTCCTTCTCTTTAACTCTTCATACTTTTCAAGGAAGAGTGAATAATCTTCTCTGTGAATCGTCTGAAGGCCAAGTTCCACTGTCAAAGGAACTTTGTTGTTATAGTCAGATAAAAGGTCTAAAACGTCGTCACCTAGGCAATCAAAGCGAGTCGCAATAGAAAGCGATGTAACTCCCTCAAAATTTAAAGCTTCATCATATAACTCTTTTAATTTCTCAACCGGAGCATTAGTGTTTGTGCCCGACTGGAAATAAGCGCAGAGAGGCACCTCACCATACTTTTTAAAGATTCTCTCTTTCTCCTTTATAAGCTGCTCGGTTATGCTGCCTTCACTTGTAAATAGTTTTGATTTTTCAGAACAAAATATGCAGTAATTTGGGCACGATAATCCGGCATTTATACACGCCTTATAAACCCTACCTTCAAAAGCTAGAGTATGATATCTCTTATTATCATTTGAATACTTAAAAACATTCATATTACACAGTAAAGTCCGTACAATAGGACTATTAAAAATATATAATACTAATAGAAGGTAACCCAAAAGCGGCAGGCGGTTTGCACACCTCTATAAAGGAGGTGATGCTTATGCGTTTAACATTACATGTTGGTAAGTATACCATAACTGTAATCGTAAGACAAAAATAATCGCCATGCTGTCAGATAGCAAGGCGATTATTTCTTAATAATTCAATTCATCTGGCAATCCGTCTGTTGGGTTGCCTTCGTCCATATTATAAATCTCAATCAGTGATTTTGTCAATTTTGTTTTCTAACTATTGAATATTCGTCACCGAATCTGAAGTATGGGCATTGCTTGTTGTGGAGGAAGCGAACATAGTCGTCTTCATCCATGTTGATGGAGCAACAATATTCTTCGAACTCTTCGTCATATTCATAGTTCATACAGTTTTCGCAGTCCATATTGTTCCTCCTTAGATTAAATACGTGATTATGAGCTCTGTAAATAGAACTCCGAGACAAGCAGCAATAGCAACAGTTGTAAGACTCTTATTTTTAAGTGCTAAGAATACAGCAACAGCAAATCCTACTACTGCAGATATTACATAGTTTGTAGCTGTGAATATTGCTGGAATTGTCATTACAGAAAGTACTGCATATGGCATGTAGTAAAGGAAAGAAATAATGAATCTATTAGTTATCTCTTTCTTTACGAGGAGCATTGGAATTACACGAACAAGATATGTAGTGCCAGCAGTTACAAGGAGGTAGATTAGAAAGGTGTTGAAATTCATGATCTCTCCCCCTCTCCAAGTGGCTTAAAGTAAGCAAAAATTGCAGAGGCAATTACAGAGCAGATAATGATTACAAAACCACTTTGTACTACCTTTAAGAATGGAACGAATGAGAATATGCAAGAAAGCGCTATCGCAAGGAGAACACAGTAAAGGACATTTCTATTATCTCTTGCTGGTGGAACAACAATTGCAACAAACATTCCGTAGATAGCCACAGCAAGTGCTGTAATTACAACTGGAGGAAGAATGTTACCTGCTGCTGCTCCTATTAACGTTCCTGCAGCCCAGCCAAACCAAGGGGTAAGCATAAGTCCATAGAAATACTCCTTTGGAGGTTTGCCATCCTGGGAAGAAGCCACACCGAAAATCTCATCAGTTACCATAAATGAAATGGCAGCTCTTCGCCTTGTATTAAAACTCTCATCAAGTTTTTGTGAGAGCGTAATAGACATTAGGGAATACCTAAGGTTTATAATAACTTGTGCAAGTGCAAGCTCTATCAAGCTGCCACAGCTAGCCATAATTGGTACTGCAGCGAGCTGTCCAGCTGACGTGACACAAGTCATAGAAATAAGGAGCGCTTCAAGAACGGTTAAGCCCTGTTCTATACAGAAAATACCAAATGCGAAGGATACCGAAAGATATCCAAGGCAAATTGGGATTCCATCTTTTATGCCCCTTTTAAAAGCCGAACTATGCATTCTAAAAATGCTCCTTGCTAACTAATATACTTAATAAAAACCTTATTGATTATATCATAAAGAAGATATAAAAAAAGACCCCAGTTTTTAAAACTGAGGTCTTTAATATTATCTTACCACTGGAAAGCGTTTGACTTCTCTTTGTAAGCTGCGAGAGCTTTCTGAGTTTCTTCAAACTTAGCTTCCTTACCTGGGATAGCCTTACCTGTGTAAGGGTTAACACCGAACTGGTGATAACGGTCTGTAAGCATGATAATGTAGATAACGTCGCAGATTGCGCAGATGAATGCGAGACAATATACGAACCAGTTTCCTGGCATCCACATGAAACCAAGGATTGATGGTGCTAAAGTACCAAGGAACTTGAACCAAGCCTGGTAAATTGATGTACCTTCGATTGTTTCCTTTGTGAACATGTGAGTGATGAAGAGCATAGACATGATAGCGTTCATGATGTATGCAGCAAACATTGGAGAGTCAGGAAGTTTTGGCCACTGTGGGTTCATTGCAAGAATTGTAATGAAGATGATTGCGAAAAGGCCAACTTTTACTGAGTAATAATAACCCTTCTTACCATACTGCTCACCCCAACGCTGACGGAAAGCATACTTGCCGTACTTAATGTCAAGGATGTACATAACAAGGTCAAATACTACCCAAAGGTAAATCCCCCAACGTGTAACTGGCTCTGGATATGGAACCAAGAATGCGAATTGGAACTCCCAAGAGAAGTTCATGCAAAGGCATACCCAAGGCATTGATGGTGCGTGATTCTGAGCGAGTTTTTTGATGATTACAATGTAAACACCTGTCCAGAAAAGTGCTGATGCTACGATAAGGAAAATCTCGATAAAGCCGAGGTTGTTGAACATATCCTTAATGTAACCATACCAATCATCATATGCGTTCATCATTACAAGACCGTCGCCATTGTTAATAGCTTTCCAGCCCTTGAACCATACGATTGGATCAGCGTTTGTTGTCTGCATCTTCTCGCCGATTGTAGCGATGAAGTTTGCGATCCATGCGAACATATTAATTCCTCCTAGATTAATTATCTATCTTTTTGCCAACTACATAAATTGCAGCGGCAACAATTCCTAAGAATACAAATGGGCCCAAAAGAGAAGCACTCATTCCTGTGTGCCAGTCATAGAAACGTGACTCCTGGGCGCCGATGTTGTCGGCCTTAACCTCTGCGCTCTGAGCGTCAGCATCGAATGCCTCATCATACTCAGAAACGTTAATAATATACTCGTCTGTAACGAGATTGTTACCCCTAGTATGAAGAACAAATGTGATGTCTTCATTAAAGGCGGCAAGTGGAAGTTTAAATACGTTAAACTGGCCAATAAAGTTTTTATATGGAGAATCGATTGATCCAATAGGAAGGATCTCTTCGCCATCTAAATAGAGCTTGTCAACTTCAGGATCATTGAAAACAAGCTTTACAAAATATTCTCCATCCTCAACTAAAAGATCGGCAGGTATAAGGCATTTCTGTATACCTGTTTCTGTCTTAATATCATAATCTACTGGGTATGTTCCATCATCTAAAGCAAATGCTGGAACAGTAAGAGTAAGCATCAAAACAAAGACAAGTAAAAGTGATAATACAGTCTTTTTCATAAGTCTTCCCCTCCCTTAGTTTGAGGAAACCTTAGTAACTATTTTACCATCAACAATTTCATCAGTAACAGGGTTAAATACTGGTGATTTAGTGAGATCTACTTTTGCAGGGTCAGCAGGACGAGATGGGAACCAAGGGTTCTTACCCTCTGCCTTAAACTGCTTATAAAGAAGTACGCAGTAGATCATATCAAAAGATGTACAAGCAACGCCAACCCAGATGTTTAAAGGATCCTGAAGGGATGGATAAACAGCAATAGCGAGCCAAGCGCCAATAGTACCAAACATCTTACCAAGTGCAATGTTCATTGACTGACCTTCTGTTGATTTACGTATGTAAAGAAGGAAGATAAAGAGAATTGACATTGGAAGATTCTGTACGATAGCGGTACAACCGTTTGCACGTACGCCATATGCCTGGAGCCATGTAATCTCAACGATAACTGCCATTATCATCAAAGCTACAAACCAAGGCCAGAAATACTTCTCATCTGCGAACTTTTTAAAGTCCTTTTTACCCCATTTGATGTGAGTGTAGAGAATTGCGCAGTCAGCGAAGAACCAAGCTGTGTTTACACAAGCCATCATATAGCCGCCGTAGAACATTCCATCGTGTGCCCAATACATATAAGCATAGAGGCCTTCCCAAACGATGTTAAGTGCAAGAGCTGCAATAGGCATGCCATATGTCTTCTGCTTAATGCCCAAACGAATAAGGTCTATGTAGGCAAGGAGCCAACCAAGACCAGCTACTGGTGCAAAAATAAATACTTTTGCATCAAGTCCGAACTCGCCAAAATGGCAAAAGTCCATAAGTGCTTGTAACATTTAATCATCTCCTAAAAAACAATGCAAGTAAATTTTACTCCTCATAAAACCAAAGGTCAATAAAATGTAATTAATATACTCTTATTCATAAAAAAATCCTCGTTCAAAAGAACGAGGACTCTTTGGAGGCACCACCCAGATTTGAA
>DCGF01000089.1:0-1195 GCA_002314555.1 Ruminococcaceae bacterium UBA1785
CTTTTTATTTAAATAGGGTGTCGAGACGCCTGAATTGAATCGCCTCGGAGATGTGCGGTACATCGATGAGGTCTGAGCCGTCGAGGTCGGCGATAGTCCGAGCCGTGCGAAGAATCTTGTCGTTTGCACGTGCGGAGAAATTCATCTGTGTGAACGCTTTGATGAGAAGCTTCTTCGCATCAGGTGTGAGCACACAGTATTGACGGACCATCTTAGGTGTCATTCCTGCATTGCAAATGACATCGGTTGACCTAAAGCGTGCGGTTTGAATGTCTCGCGCTTTTGCCACACGTTCCTTTATAGTGGCTGAAGTTTCCTCTAGACTGTGGTCTTTGTTATAAAGGGCGTCAGCATCAAGTGGCTCAACCATAACTTGCAGGTCGATTCTGTCAAGGAGCGGGCCCGAGATGCGTGAGAGATAGCGGTGTTTAGCGGCGTCTGTGCAGGAGCATGGATGAATGGGGTCATAGAGATATCCGCAAGGGCAGGGATTCATGGCACAGACAAGCATGATGTTACCAGGATATGTAGCAGTTACAGCGTTCCTAGTGACTGTGACTTTTCCGTCTTCGAGTGGTTGGCGGAGCGTCTCGAGCGCTGCTCTAGAGAAGAGCGGGAGCTCGTCTAGGAATAGAACTCCATTATGTGAGAGTGAGACTTCGCCTGGCCTTGCCTTCGCTCCGCCGCCGGCGAATGCGACATCTGTAGTCGTATGATGCGGTGACCTAAAAGGCCTTGATATAACGAGTGGCATATCCTTTGTGAGAAGGCCTGCTACTGAGTAAATTGAGGAGGTCGAGAGCGACTCCTCAAATGTCATATCAGGTAGGATGGTCGGAAGTCGCTTTGCGAGCATGCTTTTACCTGCGCCAGGACTGCCCACAAGTAGGACGTTGTGGCCGCCAGCCGCAGCGATTTCAAGCGCTCGCTTTGCACATTTTTGCCCAAAGACATCAGAAAAATCAACGCTGTCTTTCTTAGGCTTTATCAGTGACTTTTGAATCTCTTCAAAGGTCAGATTTTTTAGCGGGGTTATCTTCTCTGAACCAGAGAAGTGGAAGAGTAGCTGTCTAATATCTTTGACAGGATAGATGACGACACCTGGAATTAGCGACGCCTCTTTTCTGTTTTCCCAAGGTATGTAGACTTCGGTGATGTTTAATTCTTTTGCCTTTGCTACCATAGGCAAAACACC
>DCGF01000089.1:1219-3139 GCA_002314555.1 Ruminococcaceae bacterium UBA1785
TTGACCTTACGAACTTCACCATTCAGGGCGATCTCTCCAATAAGGGCGGCAGAATCAAGGTTTACCTTGATCTGTTTGGAGGCTAGTAAAATGGCTACTAGTATCGGTAGGTCGTAAAGGGGTCCTTCCTTTTTAAATTCAGCAGGAGCTAAGTTTACTGTTATTCTGCTGATAGG
This sequence comes from Ruminococcaceae bacterium UBA1785, assembly GCA_002314555.1. Classification (GTDB taxonomy): domain Bacteria; phylum Bacillota; class Clostridia; order Oscillospirales; family Acutalibacteraceae; genus UBA1227. Next base: position 1,396 of record DCGF01000089.1, read on the forward strand.
AAAATCAAGGCCACAGTTTTTTATGGCGGAACGTACACGTTCTTTTGCCTCCGAAACTGCTGAGTCTGGAAGCCCAACAAGGTCGAAGCGGGGGAGACCCGAAGATAGGTCACACTCGACGTGAACTTGCTCTGCTTTGAAGCCTTGAAGACCCATGCTGTTCACTTTTGAGAACATTTGGCACCTCCCTTAATACCATTGACATTATAGCATATAACGTATTAAAATTAAGGGTAGTTTTTTAGATTTGGAGGCAAATTATGGAAAACGTAATGGAACTCTATAACTTGTGGTCAGAAAAGTGTTCTGAGCCATCACTTAAAGCAGAACTTGATGCTATTTGTGGTAAGGAAGACGAAATAATCGACCGCTTTTATAAGAAGTTAGAATTTGGTACCGCTGGTCTTCGTGGAGTACTCGGCGCAGGTACTAACAGAATGAACATCTACACTGTAAATCAGGCAACTCAGGGTATTGCAGATTATCTCAATGCTACATTTAAGAACCCTTCAGTTGCTATTGCATATGACTCAAGAATTAATTCTGATGTCTTTGCAAAAGAGACAGCCGGCGTGTTCGCAGCAAACGGAATAAAGGCCTACCTTTATTCTGAACTTGTTCCAACACCCATGCTCTCTTTTGCAGTTCGTGAGCTTAAGTGCTCATCAGGTGTAATCATCACAGCATCACATAACCCTGCAAAGTATAACGGTTATAAATGCTATGACCCTGAGGGTTATCAGATGACTGATGAGGCAGCTGAAGAGGCATATACATACATCCAGAAAGTTGATATGTTTGAAGACGTTAAGACTATGGACTTTGATGAAGGTTTAAAGTCAGGCCTTATCGAATATATCAGTGAGGATGTCTCAAATAAGTTCTTTGATTTAGTTGCAAGCAAAGTAATCAATCCTGATGCTGCGAATAAAGCTGGACTTAAAGTTATCTACACACCTCTTAATGGTACTGGTAATAAGCCAGTTAGAAAGATCTTAGCTCGTCTTGGTGTAGAGGATGTTAAGGTTGTTCCTGAGCAGGAACTTCCAGACGGCAACTTCCCAACTTGCCCATATCCAAACCCTGAGATTCGTCAGGCTTTTGAATGTGCGCTTAAGATGGCAGAGACAGAAAAAGCAGATCTTCTCCTCGCCACTGACCCTGACTGTGACCGTATGGGTATCGCAGTTTTAGACGGTGATGAGTATAAGCTTATGACTGGTAATGAGGTTGGTGCTCTCTTCACAGAGTATGTTCTCTCACAGTACAAAGAGCAGGGCAAGATGCCATCGGATTCTGTAGTTATCAAATCATTTGTAACAACTAGCCTTGTAAACGCTATTGCAAACGATTATGGCGCAAAAGTTGCAGACTTACTCACAGGCTTTAAGTACATCGGTGAATACATCACAAACCTCGAGCGTGAGGGAAAAGAGAACAACTTCATCGTAGGTATGGAGGAGAGCTACGGTTACCTCCTTGGTATCCATGCTCGTGACAAGGACGCTGTTGTAGCATCACAGCTCGTAGTTGAGATGGCAGCGTTCTATAAGACAAAGGGTAAGACTCTTATCGATGTAATGAACGACATCTATTCAAAATATGGACTCTATCTTAATAGAGTAGACAGTTTTGAGTTTGAAGGTGCAGCTGGCATGCAGAAGATGGCTGACATCATGGAAATGCTCAGAAATAACGCGCCAACTGATGTCGCAGGTCTTAAGGTTCTCTCAACAGTTGACTA
>DCGF01000089.1:3198-3970 GCA_002314555.1 Ruminococcaceae bacterium UBA1785
GAAGGTGGCAACAAACTTGTTGCTCGTCCAAGTGGAACTGAGCCAAAACTTAAATTCTACTTCACAGCAGTTGCAAAAGATATGGATTTGGGAACAAAGCTCTATAACGAGATGCTTAGCGACGTGAAGAAATGGTTGGAGGCATAATCATGAAGAGAAATTTATTTGTTCGCATTATGTGCATATTTCTTGCAATATTGATGCTCGGCGGTGTTGTAATTGGGGCCATTCAGGCTTTCGCTTTTGGACCTGAAACTATGAACATCGTGGCAACAGGTGATAGTAACACAAAGAACATTATCATTATCGTTGCAGTGGTTGCTGTTCTAATTTTACTCGGTGTTACAGTAGCACCAAAACTCATAGAAAAGTTTAAAAAATAATAAAATTTGACAAAAGTATGCTTTTATTATAATATGAACATACATTGTTCGGCATAACAGAACAATTTATTACAATTTATTTCAAGCGAGGTTTTTAAAATGTACGAAGACAAGACACTCATCTGTAAAGAGTGCGGTGAAGAATTCATTTTCACAGCTGGTGAACAGGAATTCTATGCAGAAAAAGGTTTCGAGAATGAGCCACAGCGTTGTAAGGCTTGCCGTGATGCAAGAAAGAACGCAGCTAAGGCTGACAGAAAAATGTATGATGCAGTTTGCGCATCATGTGGCGGTTCGGCTAAAGTACCTTTCGAGCCAAGAGAAGACAGACCGGTTTATTGCAGCGAGTGCTTCGCTAAGATGAAGGAAGCTGAATAATTTTATTAAAA
>DCGF01000089.1:4040-5528 GCA_002314555.1 Ruminococcaceae bacterium UBA1785
TTAACAAAGGTTTGCGTTATTGTTTAAGATGTAATATAATTAATATAACTATTCGCAAATATTTGTATTAATTATAAATGTAGGTGATTACTTGTTAGATGCTTTTAGAGATTTCTTCAGTAAGCTTTCCAAAATAGGAAAGTATTACGGAGTAACAAAGCCAGGCGAAGAGGCAGAATCACAAAACTTAATATATGCAGAGAGACTTCGCGTTATCTCTAACTTACGCCGTACTATTATTTTTGCGGCTTTCCTAATTCCTTATTTGTTTATAATATTTGGAATATTAGCGCTTAACATGATAAATTTAAAAGGTAATATGTTGCTTGTACTTGTAGGCGCTCTTACCCTTTTTGTTTTTATTTTATTAGGAGCTAGATTCTATGATAGAGCTATAAAAGCGGGAGCCTCTCTTGCGCGTAAGGAACAGAGGAGACTCCAAGCTATATATAGCATTTTCTGGACTGTCTTTTATGTGTTGATTATTTTCTGTGAGTATGGATTTACAGATTGGATTGTGGGTCTTTCCGTATGGATGCCTATGGCGCTTATGGGATTCCTAGTGCCTGTATATAGTCTCCAGGAAGGATTCTTCCCTATGGTATTTGCAGGTATTTCTGTTATTGTTCTCTTTAAAGAGAGTGGTTTTGATTTTAATACGCTTGCCATCTCAATACCAGCTATCGTAATCGTAATCTGTGTTACAGATATTAACCACGTTGAACGTGTAAATGCTTTCTATCAAGAAGGTAAGGTTAAGGGCGAATCCTTTGCTTCGCGTCGTAGACTTGGTAACGTTTTTGAAGAAGTATATGACATGGCCTTTGAACTTGATCCTCAGAAGGAACTCTGCTATGTACTTCGAAATAACGACAGATATGCTGTTAAATACGAAAAAGATGTATTATCTTTTGATGAGTTTACAGAATTTGCTGGAGACATAGTTCATCCAGATGATGCTGCACTAGTTGCAAAAATCTTAAATGTCGAGTATTTAGCTGAAGAGTTTTCAAGAGAGGGCTCAAATCAGGTTTACGTTGAACTTAGACTCTTAAACGACAACGATGAATACTCATGGGTATCTATCCTCTTTACAAAAGAGAAGAGTGTAGATAATAGTTTTGAAAATGCTACTTACGTTCTCTGCCTTGTTCAAAACATTGAGGAGCGTAAGAAGAACGAAGATAGACTTAAACTTGAAGCAGAGAAGGACCCTTTGACACAGCTCTATAATAAGATGACTACTAGAAGTCTTATCGAAGAGTGTCTTGAAAAGAATGCATCTGCTCAGCATGCACTTATCATTATTGATATCGATAACTTTAAGACTATCAACGACACCCGCGGTCATACAGTAGGTGACCAAATCCTTGTTGCTTTTGCAAATGAGCTTTCAAGGAACTTCCGTGAAACCGATATCTTGGGACGCGCCGGCGGTGATGAGTTTGTAGTTCTTATTAAGAACATCCAATCTATTGCCCTCGTCTG
>DCGF01000043.1:0-214 GCA_002314555.1 Ruminococcaceae bacterium UBA1785
ATTGGATACAGTGGTGCAGATGTTGATGTAGAAAAAATTGACGTTTCATTTAAGTCAAATAAAGGTGATATTCCAGTTTGTAAAAACGGTGCGGGTATAGATTTCTCAGAAGAGATTGCAAAAGAGATTTTACTCGAGAAAGAAATTGAGATTCTTGTCAACTTAAACGATGGTGATTTTGATTCGGTGGCATGGGGCTGTGACCTCACATATG
>DCGF01000043.1:223-2988 GCA_002314555.1 Ruminococcaceae bacterium UBA1785
TATGACTATGTAAAGATTAATGGTGACTATAGAACCTAAGGGGAGGTAAAACAATGAATAACTTTTCAAATGAAGAGCGTGCTGAAGTACTTGTACAAGCACTCCCATATATAAAGAAATATACTGGTAAAATCGTCGTTGTTAAGTACGGCGGAAATGCCATGATTAATGAGGACTTAAAACGCCAGGTTATGGAGGATATAGTTCTCCTTTGGCTTATAGGCGTTAAGGTTGTTTTAGTTCACGGTGGTGGACCTGAGATTTCTGAACTTATGGAAAAGCTCGGCAAGGAGCCGGTCTTTGTAGACGGTCTTAGGGTCACTGACCAGGAGACCATGGACATCGTCCAGATGGCCCTTGCCGGTAAAGTAAATAAGACTCTCGTCAACATGCTCGGCATGAAGGGCGGAAAAGCCGTAGGCCTCTCAGGCATGGACGCTCGTCTTATCGAAGCTAAAGTAAAGAATGAAAAACTTGGCTTCGTAGGTGAAATTACAAAGATTAATATAGACCCTGTAGTTGGTCTATTAGATAGGGGATATATTCCAGTTATCTCCACTATTGCCTGTGATAAGAACGGTAATAGTTATAACATCAACGGCGACACTGCAGCAGCATATATCGCTGGTGCTCTTGGAGCTAAACGTCTTATTATGATGACTGACATCGGTGGTGTTTTAAAGGACAAAGATGATCCAACATCAATAATTACAAACATTACACCAAGTGAAGCAAAGAAACTTTATGAGGACGGTACAGTATCAGGTGGTATGATTCCAAAGGTTGACTGCTGTATCACAGCTATCGACAAAGGTGTAGATAAAGTAATCATAATGGATGGTACAGTACCTCACTCAATCCTTATGGAGCTCTTAACCGACGAGGGTGCTGGTACTATGGTAACAGGTGAAAAGAAATGAGTATTAAGGAAATAGATAAAGAATATGTCGCTGGTACATATGGACGTTTCCCAGTTGAAATAGTATCTGGCAAAGGTTCAAAAGTATATGATGAAAACGGTAAAGAATATATCGATTTGACATCAGGTATCGGTGTAACTTCTTTTGGTATAGCAGATGACCTTTGGCAGAAGGCAGTAACTGAGCAAATCTCAAAGGTACAGCATATGTCAAATCTCTTTTACACAGAGCCTTGTGCTAAACTTGCTAAAATGCTCTGTGAAAAGACAGGAATGAGCAAAGTTTTCTTCTGTAATTCGGGCGCTGAAGCCAATGAGTGCGCCATTAAAGTTGCTAGAAAGTATAAAGGTCGTTCAACGATTGTTACACTTAAGAACAGCTTCCATGGAAGAACTTTAACTACTCTTTCTGCAACTGGACAGGAACATTATCACGAACTTTTTCAGCCTTTGACTCCAGGCTTTGACTATGTAGAGGCTGGAAACATTGAGGAACTTAAGAAGGCGTTTAACGAAAACGACGTTGCCGGTGTACTTATGGAGTGTATCCAGGGCGAGGGCGGCGTTGTACCAATCGATAAGGAGTTTGCAAAGTCAGTTGAAAAACTTTGCTGCGACAACGACGCGCTCCTTATGATAGACGAAGTTCAGACCGGCAACGGCAGAACAGGTAAGATGTATGCATATATGAACTACGACCTTCATCCTGATGTTGTTTCCACTGCAAAGGGCCTCGGAGGAGGCCTTCCTATTGGCGCAGTATTAATGAGTGAAAAGGTTTCTAAGGTTTTAGGACCTGGTGACCACGGCTCAACTTTTGGCGGAAACCCAGTCTCATGCGCAGCAGCTTTGTCAGTTGTATCTAGAATTGACGATGAACTCTTGAGTGAAGTAGATAAAAAGAGTAAACTAATCTTTGACACTTTAAGTGGTGCAAAAGGTGTTGAAAACGTTACAGGCCTTGGTCTTATGATAGGCATAAAGACAGAAAAGCCAGCAAAGGATGTGGTAAATGCTTGCATTGAAAAGGGCGTCCTTTGCCTTACAGCGAAAGACAAGGTAAGACTTCTTCCGGCACTTAACATTAAAGAGGAAGATTTAATGAAGGCCTTGGAAGTAATTAAAGAGGTAATCGCATGAATATGACAAATAAAAACTTCTTAAAAATGCTTGATTTATCAACGGAAGAAATAGCTGGTCTTATTAACCTTGCTGCAAAACTCAAAGCAGATAAGAAGAACGGTATTCCTCATAAACTTTGTGAAGGTAAGAATGTAGCGCTTATTTTTGAAAAGACAAGTACTCGTACTCGTTGTTCTTTCGAAGTTGCTGCGGCAGACCTTGGCATGCATCCTGTATATTTAGATCCTAAGTCTTCACAGATAGGAAAGAAGGAGAGCATCGCTGACACAGCACGTGTACTAGGCCGTATGTTTGACGGTATCGAATACCGTGGATTTGGTCAGGAGAGAGTTGAAAAGCTTGCAGAGTTTGCTGGCGTTCCAGTTTGGAACGGTCTCACAGATGAATCTCATCCAACTCAGATACTTGCAGATTTCTTGACTATCAAAGAACACTTTGGTCACCTTAAGGGAATTAACTTTGTATATATGGGTGATGCTCGTTTTAACATGTGCAATTCTTTAATGGTAGGTGCCGTTAAGATGGGTATGAACTTTACTGTCTGTGCGCCAAGAGGTTTCTATCCTGGACAGGAGCTTGTTGATGAGTGCCGTGATATCGCAAAAGAGACAGGCGCAAAACTTCACTTTACTCATGATGCTTTTGAAGGCACAAAGGGTGCTGATGTCATCTATACAGATGTATGGGTTTCAATGGGTGAACC
>DCGF01000075.1:0-2329 GCA_002314555.1 Ruminococcaceae bacterium UBA1785
TTTTCACCCTCAACGATCATAGCTACAACTGGGCCTGATGTCATGTATTCAAGAATGCCAGGGAAGAATGGCTTGTCAGCGATATGAGCATAGTGCTCTTTAAGAATGTCTTCATCGAGCATTCTCATCTGCATAGCAGTAATTTTGAAGCCTTTCTTTTCGATTCTGTTGATAACTTCGCCCATAAGTCCGCGCTTTACGCAGTCTGGCTTAAGCATGATATATGTTCTTTCCATTGACTTTTCCTCCAAAAATTGATTTCGAAATATTCTAACAAAAAAGGGGAAAGGAATCAATAATTAGAATCAAAAAAGTGGCACAAAAAGGGGGTCGAAAAACGAGCGTTTTTCGACACACCCGGTTGGGTGTATTAATAACTTTTAAAAAAGTTGTTGACTCCGCACTTCTTCAAGTGTATAATTCGACCACTTGTTTTATTTTTCTTTTAACACGCGCGTATATATAAAGGGCGCATTTAAATGAAATTTTGCCAATTCTAACAAGTAAAAAATCTGAAAACGGAGTGATTAAAGTCTATGGTAAGTGTTAAAGAGACCAACCTCGGCAATACTACTAGAATGAACTTCGCTAAAATCAATGAAGTTATGGAGATGCCAAACCTCATTGAAGTGCAGAAGAATTCTTACCAGTGGTTCCTTGACGTAGGTTTAAAAGAGGTCTTCAAAGACATCTCAGAAATTACTGACTACACTGGCAACTTAGTACTTGAGTTCGTTGATTACAAAATGGACGAAACACCAAAGTACACAGTTAAAGAGTGTAAGGAAAGAGACGCAACTTATGCTGCACCTCTTCGCGTAAAGGCTCGTCTTTACAACAAGGAGACAGGTGAAGTAAAAGAGTCTGACGTTTATATGGGTGATTTCCCTCTCATGACAGAGAGCGGCACATTCGTAATTAACGGTGCAGAGCGTGCTATCGTTTCCCAGCTCGTACGTTCACCAGGCGTATACTTTGACATGACACACGATAAGACAGGTAAGGAGCTCTATAGTTCTACTGTTATTCCTAACCGTGGTGCATGGCTCGAATACGAATCAGATCAGAACGATCTCTTCTACGTTCGTATCGATAAGAATAGAAAACTTTACATTACAACTTTCATCCGCGCATTAGGTCTTAGCTCAAACCAGGAAATCCTTGATTTCTTCGGCGCAGACGAAAGAATTATGGCTACACTTGAAAAGGACACAACAAAGAATGCTGAAGAGGCACTCCTTGAAGTGTATAAGAAGCTTCGTCCAGGCGAGCCACCAACGCTCGAAACTGCACAGGCTCATCTTGACGGTTTGTTCTTTGACGCACACCGTTATGACCTCTCTCGTGTTGGTCGTTACAAGTACAATAAGAAGCTTGCTATCTCTCAGCGTCTTATTGGAAACAAACTTGCTGCTCCAGTTATTAACGAGGCAACAGGTGAAGTACTTGCAGATGCAGGCGAAATCGTAACAGTTGAAAAGGCTTACGAGATTGAGCAGGCTGGCATCATGCACGTAATGCTTGATGTTGAAGGAAAAGAGATCAAAGTTGTATCAAACGGTATGGTTGATATTCTTCCATATGTTGCTGGTCTTAAGATCACAGCTGATGAACTTGAGGAGATCTCTATCAACGAAAAGGTTCGCTATAGCGTACTTATGGAAATCCTTGGCGCATCAAAGAAGCCAAAGAAGGCTGACGTACTTGAGGCACTTAAGGAGCGCGCTACAGACCTTATTCCAAATCACATCATCATTGATGATATCTATGCATCAATCAACTACATGAACTGCCTTGCATCTAACATAGGCACAATCGACGACATTGACCACCTTGGCAATCGTCGTATCCGTTCAGTTGGCGAATTACTTCAGAATCAGTTTAGAATTGGCTTTACTCGTATGGAGAGAGTTGTAAGAGAGCGTATGTCTCTCCAGGCTCAGGAACCAGAAAAGGCTACTCCACAGGCACTCATCAACATTAGACCTGTTGTTGCTGCTGTTAAGGAGTTCTTCGGTTCTTCTCCACTTTCACAGTTTATGGATCAGACAAACCCACTTGCTGAACTTACTCATAAACGTCGTCTTTCAGCTCTCGGTCCTGGCGGTCTTTCACGTGACCGTGCCGGATTCGAAGTTCGTGACGTACACTACAGCCACTATGGTCGTATGTGTCCTATCGAGACTCCAGAAGGTCCTAACATCGGACTTATTTCTTACCTCGCTACATTTGCTCGTATTAACAAGTACGGCTTTATCGAGGCTCCTTTCCGTAGAGTTGATAAGAAGACAGGCGTTGTTCTTGACGAAGTTGTTTATATGACAGCTGA
>DCGF01000075.1:2405-2590 GCA_002314555.1 Ruminococcaceae bacterium UBA1785
CATTTCCTTCGTGATAAGGTTACTATCCGTTACCGTGATGGTTTCGATGAAGTTGATAAGTCAATCCCTGACTTTATGGACGTATCTCCAAGAATGCTCGTATCTGTAGCTACAGCTATGATCCCATTCCTTGAGAACGATGACGCAAACCGTGCACTCATGGGTTCTAACATGCAGCGTCAGGC
>DCGF01000103.1:0-248 GCA_002314555.1 Ruminococcaceae bacterium UBA1785
GTTAACAGCGTTTCCACCGCCGCCGCCGACACCGATAACTTTGATCTGTACTACGCTTTCAAAATCTGCTGCCATTTCAAATCCCATGTGGCATCCTCCTAAATTAGTTCCCGTTATATAATAACAGTAATAATATTAATTATTAAAATACATATATTATAGTAACACGACAAATTGCAAATTACAAGAAATTTCTACTGTTTTGCAGTCGTGGTTGCTACCTGAATTTTTTTGCCAGAACTGTTCGT
>DCGF01000103.1:312-6818 GCA_002314555.1 Ruminococcaceae bacterium UBA1785
GTCTCGCCTTCCGGCGTGGTTTCGGCCGCAGTAGTCGCGTCTACGGTCGTAGTTTCAGGCTGGAAGTAAGCCTTTTTGTCTATCGTCAAATCGATGACTCCAGCCTGGTTTGGTGTCGCTGCGTCCTGGTCTTTAATTACCTGAGCCGCAAACGCCATCTTATCCTTAAGGTTTGTCACGGAACCGACCTTAACATCAATTCTGTCCTCGTATCTCATAACGATGTTATATACATCAGAGACGATAAGTTCTGTGATACCTGTGATCTCATTTTCGATAAAGAGGTTCATGATTTCGCAGAATGTAGTAACCTCTTTTTCTGTCTTAAACTCCACAGTCTTTCCAACTATAGCGGACTTGATGCTTGCGCCCTTTAAGACAATGAATTCCTTATTTGCTATAACATAGACTGTCTTAGATTTTTCCTCTTCGGCAGGCTCAGTAGTTTCTTCAGGACTCTCTTCTGTGGTCTCAGCCGCTACCTCAGTAGCTTCCTCAGTCTCAGTTTCTGCCTCCGCCTCTACCTCGACTGCCTTTCCGCCCTCTAAAACAGCATTCGCATAGATGTCATCTATTGAAGCTGCAGTACCAAGTACTTTGGCATCCTCATTAAGAAGCACATATCCGTCAGGACTTTCTACTGCACATCTAATCGAAGTCTCATGAACTGTGATTATTAACTTGTTTGGGAGAGAGATCTTTACCGAAACCTCACCTATGTATGGAAGCTTTTGAGTGATATGCTCCTTAACTTTATTTCGGTTGATGAGGAAGAGGTTATCGCCCTCATTTACTCCCGAAACACCGAGTACCTCGCCTTCGGTATAAATGCTGTAACCCCTGACCTCCATCTTATTTACATGGAAGAAAACTGTGAACGAAAGCACAAGTCCGATAACCAAAACGACAACGATGATAGCGACGTAAAAGATACGCATTCGCTTTTGGTTCTGCCGTTTTCGTTCATCTCGGTGAGCTCTTCGTTGCTCCTCCTTCGACATGTTCTCAGGCATGCTCTATTCCTCCAAAGTTACTTCTTTTTTCCTCATTACTCTAAGGATATTTTCAACGATTAAATCAGTTGAGTTAAGTATTGCCATTGCTTTTGCATTCTTTGACATCTCACTTAAAGTCTCAGGACTGTTTATAATCTCGTTGATCATCTCTGTCAAAACATCTGCAGTTAAATCTTTTTCTTCGATTATCCTTGCTGCACCGTTATTTACAAGTTCCATCGCATTAAAATACTGGTGGTTTTCAGCAGCGTATGGATATGGAATCAAGATTGATGGTTTGCCAAGTGCACGAAGTTCGTAGAGTGAAGATGCGCCCGCACGGCAGATTACCAAATCTGCTGCTGGCATGCAGATATGCATGTCATCTATGTACTCACGAATCTCTATATCATCTCTATTTTCAAAATCAACTCCAAGTTCGTGGAGTTTATCTGGAACCCATTTACCATTCTGACCTGCTGCGTGAAGGAACATGCAGTCGTGGTCATCCTTCTTATTTGCAATTACACCACACATCGCTTTGTTTATAGCGATAGCTCCAAGGCTTCCGCCCATAGAGAGAACAAGTGGCTTGTCAGGTTCTACATTTAAGACTGTACGGCACTCAGCACGGTTTGCTTTAATGAGTTCGCCTCTTACTGGAAGTCCTGTGATAACTGGCTCATTTAAACACTCGATTCGGTCACGAGCATCCTCCGATGTGAGCATTACAACCTCTGCATATTTAGCGAGTGCTTTATTTGTCACACCTGGGAAGGCGTTTTGTTCATGGATAGCTATAGGGTAGCCGAGTTTATGAGCTTCCCTTAGTACCGGTCCACTTACATAGCCACCAAAACCAACTACTACATCAGGGTCAAATTCCCTGATTATTTTTTTGGCAGCCGATGAGCTTGTAACAAGTCTACCGAGTGTCTTAAAGTTATGCACTATAGCGCTCGGTGAAAAGCTACGCTGGAAGCCGCTGATTTTTATAGTCGTAAAATCAAAACCGGCATTTGGGACTAGTCTTGTCTCCATATGGTCAGGTGTACCGACAAAGAGAATCTCTACTTCGTCCTTATACTCCTCCCTGATTTTGCTCGCTACTGCAAGCGCAGGATTTATATGCCCACCTGTTCCACCTGTCGCAAAAAGAATTTTCATCATTTTCTCCCTAAACTATGATTTCTTTATATTTGCGTATCGTGAAACGCCCAGTATCAGGCCCATTTCACCAAGTAACATCATTATAGAAGTACCGCCGTATGAGAAGAATGGAAGGCTGATACCTGTGTTTGGTAGCACGTCTGTTACAACGGCGATATTAAGTGCTGCCTGAAGTCCAACCTGTGTTGAAATACCCATCGCTAGAAGTGCTGCGAACTTATCCCTCGTGTGCATGCCGATGTAGAATCCACGCCAAACGAGAAGTACGAAGAGAATCATGATGATAGCAGCGCCTATAACTCCAAGTTCCTCACAAACTATAGAGAAGATGAAGTCGTTCATAGGCTCTGAAACGTAGAGCTGCTTCTGCTTTGAGTTTCCTATACCAACGCCAAAGAGTCCGCCTGAACCTATGGCATAAAGTGCGTTATTTGTCTGCCAACGTGTGCCCTGAGGGTCATAGTCCTTATCGAGCCAAGCATAAATACGAGGCTGCGCGTGTTCCGGAAGAATAGTCGGATTTAAAACTACAATTACCGCAACTACCAAAACAAGTCCTATGCCTATGATGAACCACTTTGAATCGAAGCCTGCAAACCAAGCCATGATAAGACCGAAGAGGAAGACAAGGATAGTTCCTGATACGTGGTTTTCAAGATAGATAAGTGCACAGAAAGAACCAACAAACAAAATATATTTAAAGAGGAAGTAATCGTGTGCTTTCATGTCCCTGTCGCGGAACTTAACTCTCTCATCAGAGTTTATAGCTCTATAGTTATCACCTATGTCTTTAGCCATATAGAGGATGACCGCGAGTTTTGCAATCTCTGAAGGCTGGAATGAGGTTACACCTGGGATTGTAATCCATCTGTGGAATCCTTCAAATCCCGACGGAGCCGGAAGAATAAGTACCAAAACGAGCAGGAAGTAAGAGAGCAAAACAGCTGGTTTTACAAGTGCTCTATAAGTTACATAGTGTATCTTTGATGCTATGAACATAGCAGCAAGTCCAACCAAAGCAAAGAAAAGCTGACGTTTAAAGTAATAGAGACTATCACCGTTATTGTTGTAATAACAGTAGGTGTATGATGCTGAGAACATCATAGTAAGACCTATAGTAAGAAGTACTAGCACTAAGATAAGGAAAGGTATATCCATTCCTCCATGTGCGATGATTTTCGGGTCTATTCGTCTTTTCTTTTTAACTTCAGCTGACATTCTTTATTCCCCTATTATCCGAAATATATGAGAAGGCAAGCGCCTGCGCCTGCGACCAAGTTTACAAATGAGAATACTAAAACGATTTTTACTTCTGACCAACCACATTTCTCAAAGTGGTGATGAATAGGTGCCATCTTTAAGAGACGTTTACCTGTGGCGTTTGGATCAGTGCGTCTTGCAATCTTCTTTGTGATTTTAAAGTAGCCGATTTGAACTACGTCTGAGAGACCTTCCATTACATAGACAAATCCAGCTACAAGCAAGATGAGTGGACAGTCTATTGCATAGGCAAGACCGACGATGGCGCCGCCAAGGAACATAGAACCTGTGTCACCCATGAAGCATTTTGCTGGGTGCCAGTTCCAGATAAGATAGCCGGCGCAAGCGCCAAGAAGCGCACAAGCGAAGATTGATGCGCCAATAAAGTGATGAAGCGCCGCCATGACTGCAAACGAAAGTGCAGCAGTGACAGTAACAGATGCACAGAGACCATCGATACCATCAGTGAAATTAACAGCATTAACTGTTGCATAGATTACAACAACAGTGAAGAGTGCAAAGATGATTGGTGAACCATACTGAACGTTACCTACGAATGGGATGTACATATACTGGTCGCCTGTGAGGCAGAGAGTTACGATGTATGCACCTGAGAGTGCAAGCTGGAAAAGAGTCTTCTGAATAACTGTAAGTCCCTCGTTCTGCTTCTTTGCAACTTTGATATAGTCATCAGCAAAACCGATAAGGCCAAAACCTAAAGCGAGGATAATTCCTGAGTAGAGTTTTACCTTTGTTGAATCAGCGATGATATCCTGATAAAGAGCTACAACATCAACACCGAGCGCCTTATTTAAAAGAATCACAGCGATAGTCGTAATCACTGTTGAGATGATAAACATGATGCCGCCCATAGTCGGTGTGCCCTGTTTATTCTTATGCCAGTTTGGACCGATGTCGAGAATAGTCTGACCAAACTTTAATTTATGAAGTGCTGGTACCAAAACGATACCGAGAAGTGCTGAGATTAAGAATCCTAAAACTGCAGCGATTATAAGGCTCACTAATATTTTCATGAAAGTTCTCCTTTTACAAGGTCTATTACATCCTCAAGTTTCATGCCACGGCTTCCCTTAAATGCGACTACGTCGCCCTCTTTAAGGATAGCCGAGAGGTGCTTCGCAAGTTCCTCTTTTGAGTCAAACTCAAAGACGCGAAGAACTCCGCACTTTTTCGCCTCGTCTGCGACATACTTTGCAAGTTCGCCGTATGTGAGGAGCATGTCCACTCCCGCCTCGGCTAAATACTTGCCACAGTTTCTGTGACCCTCCTCGCTGTATGAGCCGAGCTCAAGCATGTCAGCGATAACAGCGATCTTTCTATGTCCGCCCTCTCCCTTAATTCTGAGAGTGTTTGAAAGAGCGCGAACGGAATCAGGACTTGCGTTATAACAGTCCTCAACGAGTGTTACGCCACCTACAACTTCAACGAGTTCTCTCATTCCTGCAGGGACATAATTTAGAAGGGCTTTTGCCATAAGTTGTGGCTCTATTCCCTCTTCGATACCTACGCTTATAGCAGCGAGTGCATTATAGACATTATGTTCGCCAGTAGTTGGGAGAACCACTTTAAAGGATATTGAAGGCTTTACCGATGCTGTAAATTCTGTGGAAGCTTCTTTGTAAATGATATCTGTTGCAGTTACATCTGCATCTGTCTTTATAGCGTAAGTTCTAATTTTAAATTTATTGTCAAAATCAGATTCTTTGACTGTGCTGAGCATGTCGTTATCTGTGTTTAATATCAAAGTTGAACCCGGCTTTAAGCCCTCGAGTATCTCGAGCTTTGCAGCGAGTATTCCCTCTCTACTTCCGAGGTTCTCTATGTGTGAGACACCGACATTCGTAATCACAGCCATGTTTGGAAGAGCAGTCTTAGTTAAAACTGAGATTTCACCCTTATGATTCATGCCCATCTCTATGACTGCAGCAGTGTGATCCTCATTAAGACCTAGGAGCACCCTTGGCACACCTATTGAGTTGTTTAAATTACCCTCAGTCTTATGTGCATTATATTTTGCATTTAAAACGCACCAAATCATCTCTTTAGTAGTTGTCTTACCAACACTACCTGTTAGTGCTACAACTGGGATGTCAAATAGGTTTCTGTATTCACGGGCCAAGTCTAAGAAAGCTTTCTCAGTATCCTCCACCCTGATCACTGGAACTGAAGTCTCGACGTCTTGATGAACTAAAACTGCAGCGGCACCAGCTTTTACAGCCGACTCCACAAAAGTATGTCCATCAAGTCGCTCGCCTTTGATTGCTACGAAAAGTGCTCCAGGTGTTACCTGCCTATTATCAATAACAACCGATGTTATCTCTGCGTGACCGCTTGCCGTGCCACCACAGTATTTTGCGATATCTTCAGTAGTTAACGTCTTCATTAGTCTTCCTCTTTTATCTCTGTTCTAAAGTAAACGTTTACAACAGTACCGAGCTGTACTTCTTTTCCTGCTTCAACGCTCTGTCTATATGATGCGATGTTAGAACCAGTTGTATAACCGATTCGTTTAATGTTAAGTCCGCAAGAAATTGCGACGTTGTTTGCCTCTGCAACTGAAAGACCTGTGAGGTCTGGTACAGTTACTGTTGTCGGATCCATTTCCTCTGTGTAAAGAACAACTACGCCGTTCTTTGGAAGAGACTTACCGGCATTTGGATACTGCTTTATAACATCAGTGCCGTTTCCAATAACCTTAACCGTGAAACCTGTGCTCTCAAGTTCCTTCTTAGCCATAACGACTGTGCTGCCCTTGACATCATTTACACTCTGATCAAGTCTAGCAAGTTCGTCGTCTGTGTACTGTGGTTCTACGTTCAAGTACTTCATGCAGTTCTCGATAACTTCTGCTGCTACAGGACCTGCAACAGAACCACCAGTGAATGAACCAGCTGAAGGTTCATCGATAGCGATAAGTACTGAAATCTTAGGATCATCAGCAGGAGCAAATCCGCAGAATGAAGCTACGTAGATGTCCTCACCAACAGTAAGTTTCTGAGATGTACCTGTCTTACCAGCTACACGGTAACCAGCGACATAAGCGTTCTTTGCTGTACCGCC
>DCGF01000063.1:0-299 GCA_002314555.1 Ruminococcaceae bacterium UBA1785
TGGCGTGTCACTGTATAGCTTAAAGCGATTTTTTGTTGTGCAGATTCCCAGGTTGAAATCATTCTTGAGAGTGATAATTCAATTTGGATTTTTTATGTAATAACGATTAAACAGCCATAAGCGTGTACACTGGTTGCAAAGAATGTCATTTTCAAAAAGGAGAAAAATAACATGGCTAAGCAAAAATTAAGAATTAGATTAAAGTCTTATGATTACCAACTACTCGATCAATCTGCTCAGAAGATTGTTGATGCAGCTCGTAGAACCGGTTCACAGGTTTCAGGACCTATTCCGCTTCC
>DCGF01000063.1:347-2477 GCA_002314555.1 Ruminococcaceae bacterium UBA1785
CAATCCTTCGTGCTGTTCACAAGTACAAAGATGCCAGAGAGCAATTTGAACTTAGAACTCACAAGAGACTTATTGATGTTGTAACACCTACTAAGGCAACAGTTGATGCTCTTATGAAGCTCGACATCCCAGCCGGTGTTGACATCGAGATGAGCGTTAAGCACTAATTAGATAGAGCTTATCACTCGAAACGTTTTATGCGGAAGGTGGACATCCCAAACAGTCACCGGAAGCAGAATTACTGAGCCCCAAAGGGCCGGTAGGTCAAGTTCGGCAGCGGCCGAACCAATAACCATAGGAGGTAAATTTATTATGGAGAAATTTGTTTTGGGAACAAAAGTCGGTATGACACAGATTTTCTCAGAAGATGGAACATGCACACCTGTTACAGTTATTCAAGCAGGCCCATGTAAAGTTATTCAAAAGAAGACAGTTGAATCCGACGGATACAACGCTGTAAAGCTTGGTTTTGGTAAGTGTGAGATCGGCAAACTTAACAAGCCTGAGGCAGGCGTTTTCGAGAAGATCAATCTTGATCATGGTTATAAATTCCTTGCTGAATTTAAGCCTGCTAGCATTGATGCTTACGAAGTTGGTTCTGATATTGAAGTTAGCGTATTCGCTGATGGCGACGCTATCGATGTAGCAGGAACATCAAAAGGTAAGGGATTTGCTGGTCCAATCAAGAGAAATGGTCAAAAAATTGGTCCTAAGTCACATGGTTCAAAGTACCATAGAGGCGTAGGTTCAATGGGTCCGAACTCAGATCCTGGTCGTGTAATGCCGGGTAAGAGAATGCCGGGACACATGGGCAACGAGAGAGTAACAGTTCAAAACTTAACAATCGTTAAAGTTGATGCTGAGAGAAATCTCCTCCTCGTAAAAGGCGCTGTTCCTGGAATCAAGGGCACCCTTCTTGAAATCACTGATTCAGTTAAGGCTTAATAGGAGGATAGAAAATCATGGCAACTGCAAAAGTTTACAAAATGTCAGGTGAGTTCGTTGAAGAAATCACTCTGAATGATAATGTTTTCGGTATCGAGCCTAACACAGCCGCAATTCACACTGTTGTTGTTAATACTCTCGCTAACAAGCGTCAAGGTACACAATCTGCTTTGACAAAGAGCGAAGTAAGTGGTGGCGGTAAGAAGCCTCTCAGACAAAAGGGAACCGGTAACGCTCGTCAAGGTAGTACTCGTTCAGCTCAATGGATTCATGGTGGCATCATTTTCGCTCCAAAGCCGAGAAGCTATAGATTCACATTGAACAAGAAACTAAGAAGACTTGCAATGGTTTCTACTTTCGCTGCAAAGGCTCAAGACAACGAAATTATCGTTGTTGAAGATCTCAAGCTCGACGAAATCAAGACAAAGAAAATTGCAACAATGCTCAAGGCACTCAACGTAGAGTCAACAGCTCTTATCGTTACAAAGGATGCTGACGAAAAGATCGTTAAATCTGCAAACAACATTTACGGAGTTAACACAGCATTCGTTGGAAGCATCAATGTTTATGACATGATGCGTCACGAAAAGCTTATCCTTGCTAAGGATGCTCTTGAGAAAATTTCGGAGGTGTACGCATGAAAGATTACGATGTAATTGTACGTCCGCACATTACTGAGAAAAGTACAGCGGAAGCAGCTCTTGGAAAATACACATTCATCGTAGCAAAGAACGCTACTAAGATTGATGTAAAGAAAGCTGTTGAAAAACTCTTTGAGGTTAAGGTTCTTTCTGTTAACACTGTTCGTTATGACGGCAAGAAGAAGACCCGTAGACAGAATGCAGGTATGGTAGTTGGTTACACAGCTGCATACAAGAAAGCATTCGTAAAGATTGATACAAATCCTGCTGATATCACTTATCTCGACAAGGGCGGCAAGGTTGTTAAATCTGACAAGAAGTTCAAGAACTCAATCGCTGAGTTCGGTGTTCAATAATGCAGGAGGATAAATAAAATGGGTGTTAAAAAATATAATCCAACAACTCCGGGCATGAGAGGAATGACTGTTTCTGATTTCGCAGAAATCACAGGAAAGAGCGAAGTTAGATCACTTATCGCTCCTCTTAAGAAGCACGCGGGCCGTAACTCATACGGAAGAATTACAGTAAGACATCATGGTGGCGG
>DCGF01000063.1:2531-3007 GCA_002314555.1 Ruminococcaceae bacterium UBA1785
GACATCGTAGCTAAGGTTGTTGCTATCGAGTACGATCCTAACAGAACAGCTAACATTGCTTTAATTTGCTACACAGATGGTACAAAGTCATACATCATTCAACCTGAAGGACTTAAGGTTGGCGACGTAGTAGTAGCCGGTGCTAAGGCAGATATCAAGCCGGGAAATACACTCCCTCTTGAAAATATCCCACTTGGTACACTTATCCACAATGTTGAAATGAAGCCTGGCAAGGGCGCACAGCTTATTAGAACAGCTGGTGGCTATGCACAGCTTATGGCTAAGGAAAATGGTTTTGCTCAAATCAGACTTGCTTCGGGCGAAGTAAGAATGATTCCTCTAAACTGCAGAGCTACAATCGGAGCAGTCGGAAACGCTGAACATGAGAACGTTAAGCTTGGTAAAGCAGGCCGTAAGAGATGGATGGGTGTTAGACCTACTGTCCGTGGTGTTGTTATGAACCCATGCGATCACCC
>DCGF01000090.1 GCA_002314555.1 Ruminococcaceae bacterium UBA1785
GGTGCTGCTGAATATGCACGCCAGAAGGGTATGGCTAAAGCATAAAAAGAAAGGAGACATACATTATGGATGCTCTTTTACATTACTTATTAAAAGTAGTAAAGATTTTTATAAAAGTTATTGTTATTCTCTTCGTTGTTTATTTCTGGAATTTTGACCAAAAAATTATGGGCTGGGCTTATGTTCAGGTTAATAAGGTATTTGACCGTAAGCCAGTTGATATTAAGTTCTAATGGAACTGTTTAATACCATAATCAAAGACACAAACGAAAAGATTGCTGGTATTACTACTAAAACTTGGGATTACGATGCCACCGACTGTTGGAAGAATCTTCCTCGCTCTGAACTTATTATGCAGAGCGACCAAATCTATGAACTCGGTGGCAGCGGAACCCCTTCCGCAAACTTTACTTGTGTTACAACATCTTTAGACCTTGTACCAAAGGATGAAATCATCCTTTGTGGTAAAGATCTTAATGAGCTTTATGGCGATGTCTCATTTGCCCGTATCGTTTTACTTGGAGTAAAAGACATAGGTGATGAAGATGCCGCTCATGCTGCTATTCAGCAGATGGACTTTGTACGTTACCATGTTTATCCTGACGGATACATGGTACGTGTATCTGCTGAGAGCAACCAGGAGCGCGTCCGCGTTGCTCGTGAGGCGGTTTCAAAGGGAATAAGCTTTAAAAAGATAGGAAACACCTATGTTAAAGCTTATAAGGAGAATGAAAACGTACTTAGTGTTCGTATAATTTTCCTTACAGACCAGGAACTTATTCGTGAGTTAAATAAGACTGCAAACAAGGTTTCAGATATTACAAATGCACTATCTCATATTCTTGATGGTATTGATACTGACTGCGCTCATTGCGCACTTAAGCCAGTATGTGATGAGGTTGAGGGTATGAAGGAGATGCACCTCGGTAAGAATAAAAAGAAATAAACAGATTTTTAAATTGAGGGGCGATATTTTTGAAAGATTTAAAACACCTCATATATTTTGAAGATTTGCTTCAAGATGCAAAGAATGAACTTGTTGAGAAAGCAGTAGGAGAGGGATATCATCCTCTTGGTTATAACTGCTACTACATTCCTGAGACTCTACTTAATCTCCCAGGATGTTTCTCATCACGTCTTCGCGCACCAAGATGCACATCAACAGATATAGCAAACTATTATATGACACAAAGAAACTGCCCATATGCTCGTTCTATCTTAGAACGCGCTATTGAAGGTGGTTATAACTACCTCGAAGCTCTCTTTGGAGCTGAGGCTTGTTCCACAATGGAACGTATGGAAGAACACTTTGAACTTTACAAACCTGTAAAGAACGAGAAGTTCTTCACAACTATTATCGACCCACCTATGAAGGGCGATAATACAAACCTTGATTATTACAAGGAACAGCTCATGGATAAGGTGTTAAAGCCTTTAAATGAAAAACTTGGTGTAGACATCTCTGAGGATGCCTTAAAGGCTGCCATAGAGGACCACAACGAGATTTCAAGTATCATCACTGAAATAGGTGAATACAGAAAACTTGATAATCCTCCAATCACAGGCTATGAATTCCACGTAATTCAGCTTGTGTCACAGGTGTGCCCACACCACCTCATTAAGCCATATCTTAAGGAAACTCTTGAAGAAATCAAAACACGTGAGCCAGAGCCTAAATTCCCATTTAGAGCTAGACTTGTCGTTGCTGGTTCTGAGATTGATGATCCTGATTTTACAAAGCTTATTGAGTCATGCGGTGCTATGGTTGTTGCTGACAGATATTGCTTCGGTAGCTTCCCAAGCCGTGAACAGATTGAGATAAAGAGCGGCGAATCAGCATTTGATGCTATTTGCAGGCATTATCTTGAAACCAACCAATGTGCACGTTTTATGGATGGTACAAAGATCGACCAAAGAACTGCCGAGATTATGAAACTTTATAACGAATACAAAGCTGACGGCGTTGTATATGAGCAGATGAAATTCTGCGAGTTCTGGAGCTATGAAAAGGTTCTCGCTGGAAACATCCTTGCCAATGAGTATAAGGTTCCAGTATGTACAATTGAAAAAGAGTATATGCTCGGTTCAATGGGACAGCTTAGAACACGTTTCCAAGCGTTCGTTGAGTCCCTTGAAATCAAAGCTATAGGAGGTTAACTTATGAATTTCTCTGAATTTACTGATATTCTCGTTGCTCCTATAGATAAGGCCCTTCAAAAGTATGATCCAATTTGGCTCGCTGAGAATGGCCTCGGTGGACAACGTACACGTTACTACGATAAGACTGGTATTGAAAAGTACAGAGAGTGGAGAGGTACAAAAGACACTCTTCGCGACTATGTTGCTTGGCTTAAGAACGTAGGTTCTATGGGCCAGATGGTTGCATCTGCACCAGTTGCTTGTCTTAAGGGCTTTTGGGAGTACCGCTGGATGGGTTCATACCTCGGCACTTTCATCTTCGTAAATAGACTTTTCGAAGGATATCGTGGAGAAGAGCTTAAGATCGCTAACATGCATATGCATGCTATAACTGCCAGCCTTACAAAGAAGATTGCTTTCGTACTTAAGAACGACAAGCGTCTTGGTGGTGGACCTGACAGTGATAACATCATTCCATATGATGAGACACTTCCTCCACTTTATTTGATGGGATTCCCTGGACTTATTCCAATTCCACTTCAAACACTCCCTGAGTTCATTATCTGTGATATTGACCAGCATATTGAACCATATTACATCGACGTAGCTGAGTCTATGGGTCTTCCTGCAGACGTATGCTCACGTTGCTCGGCTGAGACTGGTGTTGCAATCGATGATGCTTTCCCAATCTTTGGTAAAGGTATGCTCTCATCTAACATGCCTTGTAATGCATCTGAGGCTACATCATCCTTCCAGCGCCGTAGAATAGGCCTTCCTGACTTCCCTGTAACACTTGCAATGCAGCATCAGGAAGAGGAGGGTAAAGACTTCTCTGAGCAGGTTCTTAAAGACTCTATGAAGTTCATTGAGGACATCTATGGCGTTAAATATGATTGGAATAGACTCTTTGAGTTTGCAAAACTCATGAATGAGCAGAATGAGATTGAGATGGAGAAGTGGGATATTTTCGCAACTCCATATTCACCACTTAATGGTATTTCTGAGACACTCTACAAGCTCTATGAGTGGCAGAGCGTAAACGGCGCAGAGCCAATGTTTAACGAGG
>DCGF01000010.1 GCA_002314555.1 Ruminococcaceae bacterium UBA1785
AGTAAAGTATATAACCTTTACAGACAGGAGTATTGTGGCTGTGAGTTCTCAACTAGGGGATATGTAGGTGAATAAAAATAACCCGCGGATTTATTCCGCGGGTTTTCTTTATCTTATTCTTTTTACACTTCGTATAGCTTTGCAAAGGACGGCTCCGAGTATCGTACAACAAACCGCTTCGACAAGTCCGTTAACGCCTACAAACGCGATAACGAAGGCAAAAACGTTTGTTGTACCAAGCAGCTTTGCAATGCCTTTAATATAATCTGTATTCCAGTAGCAAAGGATCAAGGTGGTCATAAAGAAGACTGTATTCATAAAGGATCCAGATAGACCTGATATAGCATATCCGAGTGTGTTATCCTTCTTTAAAACTTTGAAAATCACACCGGTTAAAAATCCCATGAGCATTCTAGTTGGCACGCATACGAGGAAGCAGAGAAGTGGACTTACTGTCATCAGGGCTATACCGAAGGCAGACATTCCAAAAACTGCTTGAAGGAAACTTGTGAGTCCAAATGCGAGGCCCAAAATAGCTCCCGCTTTCTCACCCATATGTACGGCACCGATAATTACTGGAACGGTGATGAGTGTGATTTCAACTATGCCAAACTTTAAGTATCCTATAGGTGTAAATCCCATAACTATGATGATAGCGAGTAGGACACTGAGTTCGGTCAGCCATAAAACTTTGCTGTTAATCTTTTCTTTTTTCATTTCTTTGCTCCTTGCTGCTACTCCGTCTTTGGATGTAACGCAAATTTTCAACTATCTTATACTTTAAAAGAGGCTAAGTCAAGAGATGAAGTTTTGGACAAGTGTAGTAAATCGTCCATCGTTTTGTTTTTGTACTTGTGTTCAACTTTTTAAACAAATAAAAAATTATGACAAATAACCGACGAATAACGTTATTTTGTACAAAAAATTGCTCCTCTGTTTATATAAGTAAATGAACTTTTCTTCATATGTTCAAAATATATAGATAACATATATTTTATTGTGATAATATATATTCGTGTTATTCACTAAAACTTTTAGAGAGGAGTTTTATAACATGAAGAAAAAAATGAGCTCCATACCATTCAGTGGTACTCCGGAGCAACTTGCGAAACTTGACGCATATATTGCTGAGAATCGCAACGTAGAAGGCTGCCTCATGCCTATCATGCAGGAAGCTCAAACTATTTATGGATATCTTCCAAAAGAAGTTCAGATTCATATAGCTGAAAAGCTTGGAATCCCTTCTGAAGAAGTATTCGGAGTTGCAACATTCTATTCAATGTTCAACTTATCTCCAAAGGGTAAGTATCAGTTCAGTGTATGTCTTGGTACTGCTTGTTATGTTAAGGGCTCACAGGAAGTTCTTGATAAGCTTTGCGAGATTCTTGGCATTCAGCCAGGTGAATGTACAGATGACGGTATGTTCTCAATTGAAGCTTGCCGTTGTGTAGGTGCTTGCGGTCTTGCACCTGTAATGATGGTTAATGGTTCTGATGTATACGGACGTTTAAAGGCATCAGAAGTTCAGGGAATCATTGACAAGTATGTAGAACTTGAGAAGGAGGAAGCTGAATATGAAAACATGGGCTGAGATTCAAGCTATTAAAGCTGAAGTTAATGCAACTACTTTCGCTGCTTCTGCTCCTGGTCAGTACAGAGTACTTGTGGGTCTTGCAACTTGTGGTATCGCTGCAGGTGCTATGCCTGTATATGATGCATTTAAAGATGCAGCAGCAAACAATCCTAACTGTAAGGTAGGCCAGGTTGGTTGTATCGGTATGTGCCAGTACGAGCCAATCGTAGAGATTGTTGAAGCTGGTAAGAAAACTACTTATGTAAAGATGGACGCTGAAAAGGCTGCTCGTGTATATCAGGAGCACATCCTTGGTGGACAGGTTGTTACAGATTATCTCCTCGTAGAGAACGGCATCACATGTCAGTCACTCGAGGATACAACATTCTATAAACTTCAGAAGAGAATCGCTCTTCGTAACTGCGGTATCATTGATCCGGAAAATATTGATGAATACATCGCTCGTGACGGTTATGCAGCTCTCTACAAGGTTATTACAGAAATGTCATCAGAAGATGTTGTTAATGTAATGCTTGATTCAGGTCTTCGCGGCCGTGGTGGTGCAGGTTTCCCAACAGGTAAGAAATGGTCTTTCGCAGCTGTTCAGCAGGCTCCTCAGAAGTTCGTATGCTGTAACGCTGACGAGGGTGACCCAGGTGCATTCATGGACCGTTCAGTTCTTGAAGGCGACCCACATGCTCTCCTTGAGGCTATGACTATCGCTGGTAAAGCTATTGGCGCTAGACAGGGTTACATCTACGTTCGTGCAGAGTATCCTGTAGCTGTTAAGCGTCTTAATATCGCTATCGCTCAGGCTAAGGAATATGGCCTCCTCGGCGATAACATCATGGGAACAGACTTCTGCTTCGATATCGGCATCCGTCTTGGTGCTGGTGCTTTCGTATGCGGTGAGGAAACAGCTCTTATGACTTCTATCGAAGGTAAGCGCGGCGAGCCTCGTCCACGTCCTCCATTCCCAGCAGTTAAGGGTCTCTTCCAGAGCCCAACAATCCTTAACAACGTTGAGACATATGCTAACGTTGCTCAGATTATCCTTAATGGCGCTGATTGGTTCTCATCAATGGGTACTGAGAAGTCTAAGGGTACAAAGGTATTCGCACTCGGCGGTAAGATCAACAACACAGGTCTTGTAGAGGTTCCTATGGGAACAACTCTTCGTACAGTTGTTGAGCAGATCGGCGGTGGCATTCCAAACGGTAAGAAGTTTAAGGCTGCTCAGACAGGTGGCCCTTCAGGTGGATGTATCCCTGCAGAACACTTCGACGTTGAAATCGACTATGATAACCTTATCGCTATCGGTTCAATGATGGGTTCAGGCGGACTTATCGTTATGGACGAAGACAACTGTATGGTTGATATCGCTAAGTTCTTCCTCGACTTCACAGTTGATGAGTCTTGCGGTAAATGTACACCTTGCCGTATCGGTACAAGAAGACTTTATGAACTTCTTGAGAAGATCACAAGCGGCGAAGGTGAAATGAGCGACATCGATGAGCTTGAGGCTCTCGCAGCTCACATTAAAGACAACTCTCTTTGCGGTCTTGGTCAGACAGCTC